>NZ_JBWKPX010000009.1:0-190862 GCF_059418465.1 Caulobacter sp. GW821-FHT09A05 | reverse complement strand
AACGCCTTGGCCGCCAGGTGCAGCATCACCGCGCTGTCCTTGCCGATCGAGTACAGCATCACCGGCTTCTCGCACTCCGCCGCCACCTCCCGCAGGATGTGGATGCTCTCCGCCTCCAGACGCTGCAGGTGCGTCAAACGCGCCGGGGACAGGGCGGGGGCGGTCGCGGGGGCGTTCATGGACGGGTCCGCAAAGGCGTCGTGCGACAGCGAGGCGACTTGGGTAGGGGGCAAAACGCGTATCCGCAAATGGAAAGCTCCGCCGACGCACGAAAGCGCGGCGGCGGGGCGGTGATCCTGGGCGTGGACCTAGGTCTCGCGGGGGCAACGGGCAAGGCGGGGAAATCTGCAGGCGCTGTGAGCTTCGATGGAGCCGCCCGCGGTGCAAGGCGTCGCGAGCGGCGCCGTTTCATGACCAAAAGTTCATTCGCGTGGGACGGCGAAGCATTGCATAACGCCGCTATCGGAAAATGGGTTTCCCGATGTCATCCCTGGCCGAATTCATCGCCGCGATCATGCTCTGGCTTTCGTCGATGGCGCTTTGCCAGTTCGGCATGGCCGTCGAGCACAAGGCCAAGGCGCCGCCCAAGGCCGAGCGGGTCATCGCCCGCACCCCGCGCCAGCAGGCCGTACAGGCCGTCGAGCGTTGCCCCCGTCTGCATACGGCCGAGATCAGCGCCTAGGCTTTCGCCTCGCCAACCCCTGTCCAGGATGGGAAATCCGGCGGAACCCGCTATGCGCGCCGGCTTTTCGCCGCTAGGTTTATTCGTTGCGTGCGAGAGGGGCGTCCGCGCGGCGATGTTCATCCGGCCCCAAGCCGTTTCGCCCTGGGACTATGGCTGCGTATGAAGCCTAAGAAGCGCCAACCGCTTGATTTCACCGGCATTCCCATGGAGCCGCCGGTCGAGGACGCCGGTCGTCCCGACGAGGCGGAAGCCCAGCCCGATGCGGACGCGCCGGTCAGCGAGCCTGACCTGGATCTGGATATCGCCGCCGTCCCCGACACCTCGGCCTCGCCGATTCTCGATCGAGGCCCTCTGGATCTCGGTCCCGAGCCTACAAAACCTGTCGTCGAGCCGGTTCCCGAAACCCCGCGCGCCACGGCGCGACGCGGCTTTTTTGGCGGCGCCGCGAAGGCCCAGCCGGTTCCAGAGGTCGCGCCCAAGACCTTCGAGCCCTTCGAGCCGGTCGAACCGCCAAAGACCGAAGTCGCGGCTCCCGAACCGAAAGCGGTGATCGAACCGGCCCCGCCGCCGAAGTCGAATTTCAAGCCGTCCGAGCCCGAGGCCGATCCCGCCCCGTTCACGCCAGCCCGTGGTCGGCGCAGCCCGCCGGTCGAGGCCGAGCCCCTGGCGCCGCTGCCGTCCTTCCTGACGGCGCCCGTGGCCGCCCAGGCCGCCCAGGCCGCCCAGCCGCCGGCCCCGGTGGTCGAGCCCGAGCCGCCGGCCCCGTCCGGGCGGTTCGAGGCCGCGGTCTCCAAGCCGCGCGAGACGCCGCCGGCCACGCCGACCGTCACCCCGCTGTCCACGGCCCGCGAAGGCAAGAAGCCGATGCCCGCGCCGCTGTTCTGGAGCCTGGCGGTCGCCGCCGCGGCGCTCTGGACGCTGGGGCCGATCGCCTTCGCGCTCGGTTACGGCGCCGGCGTCCCGGCCCTGAAGGTCGACCAGTTCGCCCTGATGGTGTTCGCCGCCCTGGCCGTCGGGCCGGCCGCCTTCACCCTGCTGGGCGCCTACATGCTGCGCCAGGCCATGGGGGTCTCGGCCGAGCTGAAGCACACCCGGATCATGACCGATCGCCTGGTCAGCCCGGCCGCCCTGGCGGCCGCGGGTGTCGACGGGGTGGTCGAACGCATCCGCGACCAGATCGACGCCGCGACGACCGCCGCCGAGGCCGCCCGCGTCCGGGTTCAGGAACTGCGCGAAGCGTTGGCCGAAGAAACCCTCGCCCTGGCCCAGACCACCAGCGAGTCCGCGCGGATGGTTCAGCAATTGTCCGAGGGCCTGGGCCACGAGCGCCAGGCCATGCACGCGCTGTCGACCACGCTGGACGCCCAGTCCACGGCGGTGGTCGACGCCATCGGCAGCCAGGCCCGCATGGTCGCCGAAGCCTCCGACCTTGCCGAGACCCAGCTTCGCGAGGCCGAGGCGGCGCTGGCCGCGCGCGCCGCCGACCTAGCCGCCGCCGCCGCCGAGGCGTCCGACGCCGCGCGGGTGGGAGCCGAGGACCTGTCGCGCCAGATCGCCCGCCTGGAGACCGCCGGCCAGGGCGTCGGCGACCAGATGAGCGCCGTCGAGCGCAACCTGGCCGGCCAGCGCGCCGCCCTGGTCGCCGCCAGCCAGTCGCTGCGCACCGACCAGGAGGACTTCGCGGCCGAGAGCGAGACCCGCACCGCCCAACTGACCGAGTTCATCGGCCACACCCGCGCCGGCGCGACCGAGATGAGCGACATGGCGGCCATGGGCGCCGAGGTGCTGCGCGGCCTGATCGGGGCGGCGGCCCAGCAGTTGCGCGAGGTCGCCGAGACGGCCCGGGCCGAGCGCGAGGCCCTGGCGGCCGAGACCTCCAGCGCCATCGCCGCCCTGGCCAGCGCCGCCGGCGGCCAGCGCGCCGACCTGGAAACCGCCCTGGTCCAGGCGATGAGCGCCATGGCCGAGGCGGCCCGCAAGGCCAATGAAGGCGTCGAGCAGCGGGTGGAGGCGGCCCGCGTTCGAGTCGACCAGCTCAACGAGATCGCCTTCGCCGCCGGCCAGAAGGCCGACACGGTGTTCGAGTCCCGCATGGACGAGGCCCGCGACCTGATCGAGCAGTCGGCCCAGGTGGTCGAGCAGGCCGGCGCCCGCACGGCCCAGAAGCTGTCCGAGAGCGTCGAGACCGCCCGCGCCACCATCGCCGAGATGGAGGCCATGTTCGCCGATGTCGGTCGCCGCACCGCCGACCTGCCGGCCGAGGCCCTGGCCCGCGCCAACGAGGTCCGGGCCCAGATCGAACAGGGCATCGAGGACCTGCGCAATTCGGCGCGCCGGACCGCCGAAGAAACCGCCGCGATCGACCAGGCGTTCCAGGAACGCGTCCGCCGCAACTACGACATGCTGAGCGAGGCGGTCGGCCGCATGAACGCCGCGCCGCCCGCCGCGGCGCCGTCCCGCGCGCCGCCGCCCTTGAATCGCCAGGTCCAGGCCGCGGCGCCGCCTTCGCCGCCACCCGGGCCACCGCCTGCGCCACCGCCGGCTCCCAAGCCCGCCAACGAGCCTGGCGCCGAGGAAGCGGGCTTGCGTCCCCGACTGCGCCTGACCCCCACCGCCACCGATGACGAGTTCCGCTCGGTGTTCGACGCGGCCGGCGGGCGCAACGCCGCGCCCGCGCCGTCGTCCGAGAGGGCCGAGCAGCAGCCGCAAGGGAGCGGCCTGTCGTGGCGCAGCCTGCTGTCGGGCCTGGAGAGCGCCGCGCCGGGTGACGCCGCCCTGGGCGAGAAGATGGCCGGCGAGATCCTGGCCATGGGCATCGACCCGACGGCCCTACTGCCTCGCGCCCGCATCGACGAGATCGCGGCCACGATCCAGACCCATGACGAGAGCGGGGCGCGCGAGGTGGTCAAGAAGCTGGCCCCGGCCGCCATCCGCCGGCTGGTCCGCCGCCTGTTTTCCGACGCCCCGTTGCGGGCCGACGCCGAACGCTTCCTGCGCCGCTACGCCGGCATGATGGACGAGGCTTCCGAGCAGGACCGCGAGGGCTTCCTGGTGGCGGCCCTGCTGTCGTCGGACGCCGGCCGCGCCTACCTGCTGCTGGACGCCGCGTTCGGGGATTTGGCTTAGGAGCATGGGCCTGACGTGAAGCGCCTGTTCGACGCGGCGGCGTCCGGGGCGGCGTTGCTGCTGCTGGCGATCCCGCTGCTGATCGTGGCGGCCGTCGTGCGCCTGACCTCGCCGGGGCCCGCCTTGCACTGGTCCCAGCGCGTGGGGCGCAACAATGTCCTGTTCGCCATGCCCAAGTTCCGGACCATGCGGATCGACGCGCCGCAGGTCGCCACCCACCTGCTGGAGGACGCCGACCGCTGGCTGACGCCGCTGGGCGGCTTCCTGCGCAGGACCAGCCTGGACGAGCTGCCGCAGCTGTGGAGCGTGCTGGTCGGCGACATGAGCCTGGTCGGGCCGAGGCCGGCGCTGTTCAATCAGGACGATCTGGTCGCGCTGCGCACCGCGTTGGGGGTCGAGACGCTGCGGCCCGGCGTCACGGGCTGGGCGCAGATCAACGGCCGCGACGAGGTGTCGATCCCGGAGAAGGTGGCGCTGGACGCCGAATACCTGCGACGTCAGGGGTTCTGGTTCGACCTGGCCATCCTGCTGGCGACGGTGCTGCCCGTGGTCACGGGCAAGGACGTGACGCGGTAGGGCTCGCCGACGGGCGCCGGCGGGGACACGGGACGGCGCGTGTCCCCAACCGGGTCGTTAGGCGAGTTCGCCGTAGGCTTTCTCCAACGCCGCGACGAAGGTCGCATTGGCGGCCAGGTCGCGGCTGAACACCGGCTCCAGCTTCAGGAACGCGGCCACGTCGGCCCCGGCGTCGCCGGTGCAGGCGGCCGCCGTCTCGACCAGGCGATCGGCCAGCGGATCGACGATCTTGACGCCTTCCGCCGCGCGGCGGCGGACGAAGCGCATCCACGCCGCCAGGGGCAGGGCCAGGCGGTCGACGGGGCGACCGGCCTCCAGGGCGTCGGCGACCGTGCCGAGGATGCGGAACGGCAGCTTCTGCGAGCCGTCCCAGGCGATCTGGCTCAGCAGGTGGCGGATCTCGGGATTGCGGAACCGGCCCAGGATGGCCTGGGCGTAGGCCAGGAGGTCCAGCCCGCGCGGGGCGGTCAGGGTCGGGATGATGTCCTGGACCATCAGGTCTTCGGCGATTCGGGCCAGCGCCGGATCGCTGATCGCCTCGAACACCGTCTCGTGGCCTTTCAGCAGGCCGGCATAGGCGATGGTCGAGTGGACGCCGTTCAGCAGCCGCAGCTTGGCGCGCTCGAAGCCGCGCACGTCGTCGGTCAGGGTGACGCCGACGGAGGCCAGGTCCGGCGCGTCCGGTCCCAGCACGTCCTCGACCACCCACTGGGTGAAGGCCTCCCGCTGGATGGGCCAGGCGTCGGTCAGGCCGGTGGCCCCTTCGACCCGGACGCGAAGGGCGTCGTCGGTGGCGGGGGTGATGCTGTCGACCATGGTGCGGGGGAAGCGGCCCTCGGTCTCGATCCAGGCGGCCAGGGCGGGGTCGACGTCTTGCGCGAAGGCCACGACCGCCGCCTTCAGCCGCCAGCCGTTGTCGGCGAGGTTGTCGCAGGCGACGACGGCGTAGGGCGGCAGGCCGGCCTGGTGGCGGCGGCGCAGGCCCTCGACGATGTAGCCGACGGCGCTGATCGGCTCGCGCGGATGGGCCAGGTCGTGGACGATGTCGGGATGGGCGGCGTCCAGCTTGCCGTCGCCGGTCAGGCAATAGCCCTTCTCGGTGACCGTCAGGGTGACCATGCGGGTGGTCGGAGCGGCCAGGCGGGCGAAGACCGAGGGGGGATCCTCCGGCGCGACCAGCACCTCCAGGATCGAACCGATCACGCGGAACGTGGTCTCGGCGTCCAGCTGGGCCAGGGTGTAGAGGCCGTCCTGTGGCTGCAGGGCGTCGCGCACGCCCGGGCTCTTCAGCGACACCGCGCACAGGCCCCAGCGCGGATCCTGGGCCAGCAGCTGGTCGAAATAGAAGGCTTGGTGGGCGCGATGGAAGGCGCCTGGGCCGAAATGCACCACGCCGACCGTGACCTTGTCGCGATCATAGGCCGGCAGGGCGACGCCGGGCGCGGCGGCCGGATAGCTGGCGGTGTTGAGACGTAGGGGGCGGGAAAGGGTGTCGGTCACAGAGTAACGCCTTGTTTCCAGATGGCGATTTCACGTTCGCCGTTGAGTTCGGCCTTGGTCGGCTGGCCCGAGGCCGTGGCCACGACCAGATCCATCAGGGAGTCGGCCGCCGCATCCATGGTCTGGCCTGAGAGCACGACCCCCGCGTCGAAGTCGATCCAGCCGGGCTTGCGGGCGGCCAGGGCCGAGTTCGAGGCGATCTTCAGGGTCGGGGCGGGAAAGCCCAGCGGGGTGCCGCGACCGGTGGTGAACAGGATCACGGTCGCCCCGGCCGCCGTCAGGGCGGTGGACGAGACCGCGTCATTGCCCGGCGCCTCCAGCAGGGTCAGGCCGTGCGGTCCCACCTGCTCGCCGTACCGCAACACCTCGACCAACGGCGCGCGGCCGCCCTTCTGCACCGCGCCCAGGGACTTTTCCTCAAGCGTGGTGATGCCGCCGGCGATGTTGCCGGGCGAGGGATTCTCGTAGATCGGCTGATGGTTGTCTATGAAGTAGCGCTTGAAGTCGTCGATCACCTCGACGGCCTGGTCGAACACGTCCCGGGTGGCGGCGCGGGCCAGCAGCACCCCCTCGGCGCCGAACACCTCGGGGATCTCGGTCAGCACCGGGGTGCCGCCGGCGTCGGAGACCTTGTCGGCGATGCGGCCGACCAGGGGATTGGCGGTGACGCCCGAGAAGCCGTCCGAGCCGCCGCACTTCAGGCCCACCACCAGGTCCGACAGCGGGGCGGGCTCCCGACGGTCCTGCTCGGCGATGGCGACCAGTTGCTCCACGGCCTCCAGTCCGTCCTCCAGCTCGTCCTCGACCATCTGGGTGGTGAACGACCGCAGGCGTTCCGGATCCAATCCCGGGGCCGATTCCAGCAGGGCCTTCAGCTGGTTGTTCTCGCAGCCCAGGCCCAGGATCAGCACGCCGCCGGCGTTGGGGTGGGCGGCCAGGCCGGCGATCAGCTTGCGGGTGTGGGTCAGGTCGTCGCCCAGCTGTGAGCAGCCGAACGGGTGGGGGAAGGCGAACACGCCGTCGACGCGGCCAGCGAAGCGGGCGTTGGCTTTCTCGGCGATCCGCCGGGCGGTGTTGGCCACGCAGCCGACGGTGCACAGCACCCAGATCTCGTTGCGCGTGCCGACCCGGCCGGTCTTGCGGCGATAGCCGAGGAAGGCCCCGATCGGCGGCGCGGCGTGCGGCTCGGGATGGGCGTCGGCATAGGCGAAGTCCTCGACACCCGACAGGCGGGTCTCGACATTATGGACGTGCACGTGGTCGCCGATCGCGATGTCGGCGGTGGCTCGCCCGATCGGCCAGCCGTATTTGAGGACGTCCTGACCACGAGCGACCCCGCGCACTGCGATCTTGTGGCCCTTGGGGATGTCGGCGCGCGCGACGATCGTCTGGTGGTCGTGCAGGTTCAGCGCCTCGCCGGCGACGAGGTCCCGCAAGGCGGTCGCCACGTGGTCGCGCGGATCGACGCCGTGGATCGATTCGGACGGGCTGGGGGAGGGTTCGCCTATCAAAGCCTTGGCCATTGGAACTTTTCGTGCTGCCATTCTCGTCTGTACGTCGGGGAAACCGGTGTCACCATAGGGCAATAGCGCCCGGCGGTGCATTTGTAGCGACGCCGTCGCCGGTAGGGTATGACAAAACGAGACAACGATCGCCGCATGGAAACGCTTTGACCTCGTCCAAGACCCCTTCGCCGGACGCCGACGGCGTGGAAATCGACGCCGGCCCCGAGGCTGGCCTCGAAGGCGGTCGCAAGCGCGCGACCATCAACGACATTGCGCGCCTGGCCGGCGTGTCGAAGAAGACCGTTTCGCGGGTGATCAACCAGTCGCCTTTCGTGCGTGACGAGACCCGCGAACGCATCGAGGCGGTGATCGCGGAGTGGGGCTACGCGCCCGATCCCCAGGCCCGGGGCCTGGCGTTCCGCCGCTCGTTCCTGATCGGCATGATCTATGACAACCCCAACCCGCAGTATGTCGTGAACATGCAGCTGGGCCTGCTGGACGGCATCCGCGGGTCGGGCTTCGAGTTGGTGGTGCACCCGTGCGACCGCGCCAGCCCGACCTTCCTGCAGGACATCCGCACCTTCGTCGAACGCCAGAAGCTGTTCGGCGTGGTGCTGCCGCCCTCGGTGTCGGAGGACGAGCGGGTCGCCAAGCTGCTGCGCGAGATCGGCTGCGAATATATCCGCATCGCCTCGGTCGAGCTGGACAAGCCCGAGCACATGATCGTCGGCCACGACCGCATGGGCGGCGAGGCCATGGGCGCCTATCTGGTCGAACTCGGACATCGCGAGATCGGCTTCATCAGCGGCCTGCCCAGCTTCCGCTCGTCGCACGAGCGGCGAGGGGGCTTCGAGGACGCTTTGAACAAGGCCGGGCTGGAGCTGAAGTCCGACTACGTGGTCCAGGGGGCCTATACCTTCGAATCCGGCCTGGCCTGCGGCGAGCAGCTGCTGGCCAAGACGCCGCGCCCCACGGCGATCTTCGCCGGCAACGACGAGATGGCCGCCGGCGTGCTGCAGGCCGCCCGCCGGGCCGGACTGCAGGTGCCGGCCGACGTGACCGTGGTCGGCTTCGACGACTTCCAGATCGCCCAGGCCGTCTGGCCGCCGCTGACCACGATCCACATTCCGACGCGCGAAGTGGGCCGGATCGCGGCCGAGAAGCTGATCGGCGCGGCGGTTCGCGACAAGCGTGACCCCAACAGCACGATCCCCTACCTCGTCGTCCGGGAGTCGTCCGGCGCCCCGCCGGCGGGGTAGGAGCGACGGCGCTTTGGCTTGCATGGCGCCATGACACCGGTTACCAAGCGCGTCGAAAACGGCCCGTGAAAGCCGTCGACGGAGTAGGGAGTAAGAAGCGCCATGACCCGGCCCCTGGTATTTTCCGACGACCGTCTGTTTCCGGCCGACGAACGCACGCGCGCCATCGCCCGAGCCCTGTACGGCCAGGTCAAGAGCCTGCCGATCATCAGCCCGCACGGCCACACCGACCCGGCGTGGTTCGCGACCAACGCCCCGTTCGAGGACGCCACCGACCTGCTGCTGGCGCCCGACCACTATCTGTTCCGCATGCTCTACAGCCAGGGGATCAGCCTGGACGCGCTGAAGGTCCGGTCCAAGGCCGGCGTGCCCGACACCGACCCGCGCGAGGCCTGGCGCCTGCTGGCGGCCAATTTCCACCTGTTCCGCGGCACGCCGTCGTGGCTTTGGCTCAACCACGTGTTCAGCCAGGTGTTCGGCCTGAAGGTGTTCCTCGGCGCCGAGACCTCGGACCTCTATTTCGACACCATCAACGAGGCCCTGGCCACCGAGGCCTTCCGGCCCCGGGCCCTGTTCGACCGCTTCAACATCGAGACCCTGGCCACCACCGAAGGCCCGCAGGACAAGCTCGAGCACCACAAGGTGATCCGCGAGAGCGGCTGGGGCGGCCACGTCGTCACCGCCTATCGCCCCGACGCGGTGATCGACTTCGAGGACGAGCGGTTCGGCCGCGCCTTCGAGCGCTTCGCCGAGGTTTCCGGCCAGGATGTGACGAGCTGGAAGGGCTATCTCGAGGGACACCGGGTTCGCCGCCAGGCCTTTATCGCGGCCGGGGCCACGTCCAGCGACCACGGTCATCCGACCGCCGCCACCGCCGATCTTTCCGAAGCCGAGGCCGAGGCGCTGTTCCAGAGCCTGCTGAAGGGCGACGTCACGCCGGCCAAGGCCGAGCTGTTCCGAGCCCAGATGCTGACCGAGATGGCTCGGATGAGCCTGGACGACGGGCTGGTCATGCAGATCCACCCCGGCTCGCACCGCAACCACAATGTCGGCCTTCTGGCGTCGCACGGCCGCGACAAGGGCGCCGACATTCCCATGCGCACCGAATATGTCGAAGCGCTGAAGCCGCTGCTGACCCGGTTCGGCAATGATCCGCGCCTGTCGATCATCCTCTTTACGCTGGACGAGACCGTCTACAGCCGCGAGTTGGCCCCGCTGGCCGGCCACTATCCGGTGCTGAAGCTGGGCCCGTCCTGGTGGTTCCACGACAGCCCGGAAGGCATGATGCGGTTCCGCGAGCAGGTCACCGAGACCGCCGGCTTCTACAACACCGTCGGGTTCAACGACGACACCCGCGCCTTCCTGTCGATTCCGGCCCGCCACGACGTGGCCCGCCGGGTCGACAGCGCCTTCCTGGCCCGCATGGTCGCCGAGCATCGGATGGACGAGGTCGAGGCGGCCGAACTGATCGTCGACCTGACGTACAACCTGCCTAGGAAGGCCTACAAGCTCGACCAGCGTCCCAGCTGGGCGCGCCCCGTCCAGCCGATCAAACACGCCGCCGAATAGATTTTCCGGAGTCTCCTGATGTTCACCAAGACCTACCACGCCACCCACCCGGACATGATGTTCGCGGTCAGCAACGACGACTTGCGCGATCGCTACCTGATGGACGGCCTGTTCGCGGCCGACGACATCGTGCTGCACTACAACCACGCCGAACGCTTCGTGGTCGGCGGCGCGGCCCCGGTGTCCAAGGGCGTCAAGCTGCCCGACCAGACCGAGCCGGCCTCGGCCGCCGGCCACCCGTTCCTGGAGCGCCGCGAGCTGGGCGCAATCAATGTCGGCGGCGGCAAGGGCAAGGTCACGGTCGACGGCGTGGTCTACGATATCGAGCCGCGTGACGGCATCTATGTGACCATGGGCGCCAAGGACGTGGTGTTCGAAAGCCTCGACGCCGCCAATCCGGCCCGCTTCTACATCACCAGCCTTCCGGCCCACGCCGCCTTCGAGACCAAGAAGCTCGAATTCGCCAACGCCATCCCGATGGAGCGCGGCGCGCTGGAGACCTCGAACGAGCGCACCATCTACCAGTACATCGTGCCGACCACCTGCAAGTCGGCCCAGCTGTTGCTGGGCATGACCGTGCTGAAGCCGGGCAGCGTCTGGAACACCATGCCGCCCCACCTGCACGACCGCCGCTCGGAGGCCTATTTCTACTTCGGCCTGGGCGAGAACGACCGGGTCTTCCACTACATGGGCGAGCCGGACGAGATGCGTCACATCGTGATCGCCAACGAGGAAGCGGTGATGAGCCCGCCGTGGTCGATCCACATGGGGTCGGGCACCTCGAACTACACCTTCATCTGGGCGATGGGCGGCGAGAACCTCGACTATACCGACATGAACGTGCTGGACATCTGCCAGCTGAAATAGGGGCCTGCAGGTCCACGTTTCTCCCGTTGTCATCCCGGGCGAAGCGTAGCGAAGACCCGGGATCCAGGGGAAGGCGCGGTGCGTCGGCTCCTGGATCCCGGTCAGCCTCTTGGAGGCTTCCGGGATGACGAGATTCAGGATCAGGAAGCACGCACCATGGCCAATCCGTTCAGCCTCGAAGGCAAGGTCGCCCTCGTCACCGGCGCCAATACCGGCCTTGGCCAGGCCGTGGCCGTCGCCCTGGCCGAGGCCGGGGCGGACATCGCCGCCGCGGGCCGCAGCGCGCCGACCGAGACGCAAGGCCTCGTGGAAGCCACAGGCCGCAAGTTCCTGTCGATCAAGGCCGACTTCGGCTCGATCGAGCCGGTGCAGCGCGTGGTCGACGAGACCGTCGCCGCCTTCGGCAAGGTCGATATCCTGGTCAACAACGCCGGCATCATCCGCCGCGCCGACAGCATCGAGTTCACCGAGGCCGACTGGGACGCGGTGATGGACACCAACCTGAAGGTCGTCTTCTTCCTGACCCAGGCCTTCGCCCGGCAGGTGATCAAGCAGGGCGGGGAGGGCGCCAGCATCGGCAAGATCATCAATATCGCCAGCCTGCTGTCCTTCCAGGGCGGCATCCGCGTGCCGTCCTATACGGCCAGCAAGAGCGGCCTGGCGGGCCTGACCAAGATCCTGGCCAACGAGTGGGCGTCCAAGGGTGTCAACGTCAACGCCATCGCGCCCGGCTATTTCGACACCAACAACACCGAGGCCCTGCGCAACGACGCCGACCGCAACGCCTCGATCCTGGCCCGGATTCCGGCCGGTCGCTGGGGCCAGCCGGGCGACCTGGGCGGCGCCGCCGTGTTCCTGGCCTCGCAGGCGGCCGACTATGTCCAGGGCATTACCTTGCCCGTCGATGGGGGCTGGCTGGCGCGCTAGAGGCAGAAATCTGCGCAAAAGCAAATTTGGTACCGTAACCATTGCGCCGGCCGCCTTTTCGCGGTCGGCAAAGCGCGGTAAGGGCGCCGCTGCGTCAGCAAGGGCTTCAAACAGGAGTTCGGGGCCAGCCGGCGTTTCGTACGTTTCCTTCCTGATCAACCGCCGCGGCGCCGCGGCGGTCGCGGAGCCTCGCGCATGCCCCTGTCCCTTGACGGTGATCGTCCCACCAGCCGCCATGTGCGACAGAACGCCAATCTGCTCAGCGACCTGCTGAACGAGGCCATCGCCTATTTGGACGGAGAGGACGCCGCCAGGCTGGTGGCCACCGCCCGCAGCGCCGCGTCGCAGGAGACGCCGGATGGCGAGGCCCCGCGCCTGGACCACCTGTTCGCGGATCTCTCCAGCGACCAGGCCATCTTCCTGGCCCGGGCCCTGGCCAGCCACTCGATGCTGGCCAATATCGGCGAGGACGTCGCCGGTCGCCGTCGCCACGCCGAGGGCGACGCCAGGCCCGGCGACGAACGTCCCCGCACCCTGGTCGACGCCGTCAAGGCGCTGGTCGCCGAGGGCAAGTCCCCCGCCGAGCTGACCAAGGCCTTCGCCGCCATGAACGTGGTGCCGGTGCTGACCGCCCACCCGACCGAGGTGCGCCGCCGCAGCATGGTCGACCGCGAGACCGAGATCTCGCGGCTGATGGCCCTGCGCCGCCACCACCTGCCGCCGGACCTGGACGCCGACATCCGCGAGCGCCTGTTCCGCGAGATCGCCCTGATGTGGCGCACCCGGCTGTATCGCCCCGAGCGGATCACCGTGAAGGACGAGATCCGCAACGCCCTGTCGATCGTCCGCACCTCGATCCTGCCGGCGGTCATCGACCTCTATGCCGACTGGTCCCAGCAGATCGGCCAGCACGGCCAGATGGCCCCGCTGCTGAAGATGGGGTCGTGGCTGGGCGGCGACCGCGACGGCCACCCCGGCGTCAACGGCGACACCCTGAAGCTGGCCCTGGCCTCGCAGGCCCGGGTGATCCTGGACTGGTACGCCGGCGAGGTGCGCAAGCTGTGGTCCAACCTGGCGGTCTCCACGGCCTATACGCCGGTCTCGGAGGAGCTGCTGGCCCTGGCGGCCCAGACCAAGGACCCGTCGGTCCACCGCCTGGACGAGCCCTATCGCCTGGCGCTGGAGCTGGTGTTCGACCGCCTGACCGCCGTGTCGCAGAAGCTGACCGGCCAGCCGGTGGCCTTCGCCAACGGCGACACCGACGTCGAGCCCTACAGCCATCCGGACGCTTTCGTCGCCGACCTGAAGATCGTCATCGACAGCCTGGAGCGCAACGGCGGCGAGCGCCTGGTCGGCTCGGCCCTGCGCACCCTGGTCGAGGTGGCCCAGGCCTGCGGCTTCCACCTGATGAGCCTGGACCTGCGCCAGAACGCCGACGTTCACGAGCGGACGCTGCACGAGCTGTTCCAGCGGGCCGGCACGGGCGTGAAGTACCTGGACCTCGACGAGGAGGCCCGGTCCAGGCTGCTGATCGGCGAGCTGTCGCACCAGCGGCCGCTGGTCTCGCCGTTCACCGCCTATGGCGAGGAGACGACCAAGGAGCTGGCGACCATGGAGGCGGCCGCCCAGATGGTCCGCGACTACGGTCACGGCTGTATTGGCGCCTATGTGATCTCCAAGTCGGCGACCCTGTCGGACATCCTCGAGCCGCTGGTCCTGCTCAAGCAGGTCGGCCTGGTCTGGGGCGGGGCCGCGCCGCGCGCCTCGGTCAAGATCAGCCCGCTGTTCGAGACCATCGGCGACCTGGAGAATGGCCCCCGGGTGCTGCGCCAGTGGCTGGAGCTGCCGCTCAGCCGCACCATCCTGGGCGACCGGCCGGTGCAGGAGATCATGCTCGGCTATTCCGACAGCAACAAGGACGGCGGCTATGTGGCCTCCCGTCGGGGCGTGGCGCGCGGCGCCTCGGCCCTGGCGTTCGAGGCCGAGCGCATGGGTGTGGGCCTGCAGCTGTTCCACGGCCGGGGCGGCAGCGTCGGGCGGGGCGGGGGACCGGCCGCCGAGGCCGTGCTGGCCCAGCCGGCCGGCACGGTCCAGGGCCGCATCCGCATGACCGAGCAGGGCGAGATGATCGCCCGGCGGTTCGGCGACCAGCCCACCGCCCGCCGGAACCTCGACGGCCTGGCCGCCGCGGTGCTGATGGCCAGCGAGCGCGCGGCCCATCGTCCCGACCCGAAGGTCGAGGCCGCCATGACCGCCCTGGCCGAGGCCTCATTCCACGGCTTCCGGGCCCTGGTGTACGACGATCCGGCCTTCGAGGACTTCTTCTGGTCGGCCACGCCGATCGGCGAGATCGTCGGGCTGAACATCGGCAGCCGCCCGGCCAGCCGCACCGCCAGCCGCAAGATCGAGGACCTGCGGGCCATCCCCTGGGTGTTCAGCTGGTCGCAGGCCCGCTTCATGCTGCCCGGCTGGTACGGCTTCGCCTCGGGCGTGGAGCGGGCAGGGCTGTCGACCGGGCAGCTGCAGGATCTGGCCGGCGGCTTCGATTTCTTCGGCGCCCTGCTGTCGAACATGGAGCTGGCCCTGGCCCAGAGCCACATGGGCATCGCCGCGCGGTACAGGGACCTTTCCCCGAACAAGGCCGACGCCCAGCGGATCTTCGATGCGATCCAGCGCGAGCACGACCGGGCCAGCCGGATCGCCCTGGCCATCCGCGGCGGCGGCGCCCTGCTCGACAACCAGCCGGAGCTGGCCGAGTCGGTGGCCCTGGCCGGGCTGTCGGTCGATCCGCTGAACCACCTGCAGCTGGAGCTGCTGGCCCGCCGCCGGGCCGGCGACCAGGACGAGAACGTGCGCCTGGCCATCCAGCTGACCGTGGCCGGCATCGCGGCGGGGCTGCGCAACACGGGGTGATCTCCACCTCCCCCGTGAAGCGGGGGAGGTGCAATTTTCAACACCGGCGTCAAAACGGAAAACAACGTTTTGACGCCGCTTGCACAAGGCGTCGCTTCGGAGTAGATTCCTTTATGACACCGGTAGCAAAGTGGCCTGGCCAATCTGCTTCCGGTTTCACCTGACGTTTCGGGCCGGCCTACCCGGCCCTGGGCGTCCGCGGCTCTTTTTGAGTTCGCTCCTGCGCAAACTTTCGGGCGTCGGGCCTTGGTCCCGGCGCCCTTTATTTTGAGAGCCCCGCGCGCGGCCTCGAGACGATCGGGGCGGCGCCCGGGAATTGGGCCTGGAAACGAAGGACGACAGCCAAGCAGGTGAGGCAGGGCGCGTGAATTGACGTCGGGGGAGCCTCCGGTGTGGCGTCCGCGCGCGACGCGGTCTAAACGGTCGCCCAGCGCCGAACGCGGCGAAATCTTCCACGCCGAGGCCCTTCCATGGGGCCGCACGCAAGATCGATCCTTTGAGGAGCAGTACTGATGGTGAAAGACCGCATGGCCGTTCTGACGGCGCTGATGGACCAGGGCGTCATCCCGGTTTTCTATCACCCGGACGTCGAGGTCTGTAAGAAGGTGATCCAGGCCTGCGCCGACGGCGGCGCGCCCTGCATCGAATTCACCAACCGCGGCGACTTCGCCAGCCACGTCTTCTACGAGGTCACCAAGCACTTCGCCGAAGCCGATCCGCGCGTGATCATGGGCGTGGGCTCGATCGTCGACGCCCCCACCGCCGGCATCTACATCGCCAACGGCGCCAAGTTCGTGGTCGGCCCGATCCTCAACGCCGACGTGGCCAAGGTCTGCAACCGCCGCAAGATCCCGTACTCGCCGGGCTGCGGCTCGGCTTCGGAGATCTCCTACGCCGAGGAACTGGGCTGCGAGATCGTCAAGGTGTTCCCCGGCTCGTCGGTCGGCGGCCCGGACTTCGTCAAGGCGGTGCTGGGCCCGATGCCCTGGACCCGCATCATGCCGACCGGCGGCGTCGATCCGGACGAGGCCTCGGTCAAGAAGTGGTTCGGCGCGGGCATCGTCGCCGCCGGCATGGGCTCCAAGCTGATCACTCAGGAAATGCTCGACGCGGGCGACTATGCCGGCATCGCCGCCAAGGTCCGCGAGACGGTGGAACTCATCAAGAAGGTTCGTGGGAAAGCCTAAATGACCGACAACATCCTCAACATCCGCCCGGCTTCGGAAACGAAGTGGGACTGCGCCTCCTTCGGTGAAGTGATGCTGCGCTTCGACCCCGGCTTCGGCCGGGTTCGCAACGCCCGCCAGTTCAACGTCTGGGAAGGCGGCGGCGAGTACAACGTCGCCCGCGCCTTCAAGAAGTGCTGGGGCAAGCGCTCGACCGCGGTCACCGCCCTGCCGGTGAACGACCTGGGCTGGCTGGTCGAGGATCTGATGATGCAGGGCGGCGTCGACACCTCGCACATCATCTGGCGCGACTTCGACGGCCTGGGCCGCAACACCCGCGTCGGCCTGAACTTCACCGAGAAGGGCTTCGGCGTCCGCCCGGCCCTGGGCTGCAGCGACCGGGGTCACTCGGCCGCCTCGCAGATCCGTCCCGGCGAAGTGAACTGGGAAAAGCTGTTCGGCGAAGAGGGCGTTCGCTGGTTCCACACCGGCGGCATCTTCGCGGCCCTGGCCTCGAACACCGCTGAAGCGGTCATCGAGGCCGTGGAAGTGGCCCGCAAGTACGGCACGGTGATCTCCTACGACCTCAACTACCGCGCCTCGCTGTGGAAGTCGCAGGGCGGCAAGGAGGGGGCCCAGAAGGTCAACCGCCACATCGCCCAGTACGTGGACGTGATGATCGGCAACGAAGAAGACTTCACCGCCTGCCTGGGCTTCGAGGTCGAGGGCCTGGACGAGCACATCAGCTCGATCGACCCGGCCAACTTCAAGAAGATGATCCAGACGGCGGTGAAGGAGTTCCCCAACTTCAAGGTCGCCGCCACCACCCTGCGCAACGCCAAGACCGCCTCGGTCAACGACTGGTCGGCGATCCTCTACGCCGGCGGCGAGTTCTACGCCTCGATGATGCGCGAGAACCTCGAGATCTACGACCGCGTCGGCGGCGGCGACGGCTTCGCCTCGGGCCTGGCCTTCGGCTTCATGGAAGGCAAGGGCCCGCAGGCCGCCGTCGAGTACGGCGCGGCTCACGGCGCCCTGGCCATGACCACCCCGGGCGACACCTCGATGGTGCGCCAGGCGGAGGTCGAGGCCGTGATGAAGGGCAAGGGCGCGCGGGTCATCCGCTAGTCCTCCAGTCCGTCTGGGCCTTCATCGGCTGAACAAGCAGAGCCCCTGGTCGCAAGGCCGGGGGCTTTTTGCTCGGCGGCGGCCGCCTCGATGTTTCGCCCGTCGCCCCTTGGGGTGTCTCCCCGCCAAAACCCGAACTTGGCCAGTTTCTTGCGGAGGTTGCGGCGGATCTGCGCCACGCGCGCCGGCGGATAGTCGGGATCGTGGGGGCGGGTGCGATTGCGGACTCGGGTCCGGGTTCTGGGCATCAGGGGCTCCGTCACAGCGTGGACACGGCTTGGCCGCCTCACGCGGAAAGCCGCTGAAGTTCGGGGAGGGATGCGGAGCGCCGGGCTGAGCCCGGAAGCTTTTTTGGAAATACCGTTTCGACTCAGACCAACGCTCCGCGCGGTCGTTCTCCGGAGGCGCCCGACGGTCGGCGCTGTTGGCGCCTCGTCGATTGAAGCCCCCGACGGGCGGGCGAGGCCAACGACGCCCCGTCCCGGACCGCGTGCGTATCCCGCACGCCTGCCGCTTTCGTCGGCGCCGTCCATCCCACGCCGTTTCTGTGTTCCATGCCCGGCCGGCCCTGGAAGGATGGAGGTCGCGGCCCGCCTTGGAAGCGAACCGCCGCCGACGAGCGCTTCCCGCTCGACCGCACCCCGAGGCCGCGAAGGTCGCTGGCCGCGCGCCCTCCCCATCGCCTCGAGGTGGATTGATCATACGGCGGCGCAAAAGGGGGAGGATAAGTGGATTTTCACCACTGATTTTGCTGGGGAAATGCGCCGAGAGCGATGAGGAGTAGTTTTCCTTCGCCCCTTCAGGTCCGCTGACGGGGCGGGCGGCGTTTTCCGCTATCGACCCATAGCGGGCATAGCGGCGCAACTGCTACGCTTGCGCGAAGCTCAAGCTTAATTCACCAAAGAGGCCACATGTCCGAGGGCGTGATTAGGTTGGTTGCTTTTCTCGTCTGCTTTGCGTTTGCGATGTTTTGCTGCTTGCGCGCGAACTTCACGATATTTGCGATGGTTCGGGAGATTAATCGTGCCGCTCCCGACGAACCGGAAAGCGCCTATGTTTGGCATTCCTCAAAGGCGCATCGCGTTTTCGCTCGATACCGCACCCTGCACCCAAACGGGGGCCTAGCAAAGAAGGCGTGGCTCTACACGGTGCTCATGTTCGCCGGGATGTTTGGGTGTTGGGTTCTGATGCTCGTTAACTAAAGCTTCGAGCTTCGGCTCGCCACCCGTCGCAGACTTTCGTCCTGTCCGGTTTCCGACGTGGACCGAATTTCCGGGCCGCCCCTTGGCGGATCCGATTTGGAGAGCACTATGGAAATCTCTCACGAAAGTTGTGAAGCGTCCATTTCTATGCCACCGTCGCGGGACAACAAGGAAAGGGCGTCGTCATGCGTATCTTCCTGTACATCCTGGGTTTTCTCGTCGCGGCGGCCGTGGCCGTGCTTCCCTGGATCCTGATCCAGCCGATCACCTTCATCACCGTCCTGGTCTCCCTGGCCGGGGTGGCGATGATCGTCCTGCTGATCGTCGGGCTGGTGAAGGGCTGGGGCATCGGCCTCCAGGTCGGCGGCGGGACCTGACCGGGCGGGGACAGTCCCGCGGGCCTGTCCCCAACCGCTTTCGGCGTCGGCCGGGCGTTCACGGAAATGTTGTTCGCCGCGCTCGGGTCGGACCATTGACGGCAACGCGCGCGGGTCCACTTTGGGCGCGGATCAACCCTAGCCTGCGGCCACCCCACACCCATGATTTCCCTGGCCGCCGCGACCTCGTCGCGCTGTCGAGCGACACTGCTTGAGCCCGCCGTCCTGCTTGTTCGCGGGGCGGCGCGATGAGCGAGCCGGCGATCTTCTTTTCCGAGGTCAACGAACGGCAGGGCATGTTCCACCGCCGGGCGTTCCTGATGGGCGGCCTGGCCGCGACCGGCCTGCTGGCCCTTGGGGGACGCCTGGCTCAGCTGCAACTGGTCGAGGCCCGGCGCTACCAGAAGCTTTCGGCCGGCAACCAGTTCAACTACCGCCTGGTCTCGCCGCCGCGCGGGGCGATCTACGACCGCAACGGCGTGGCCCTGGCCTCCAACCGTCCCAACTTCCGCCTGCTGGTCACCAAGGATGCGGGTTTCGACGCCCCGGCGACCCTGGACGAACTGGCCCAACTGGTCCCCATCGACCCGGCCCGCCGCGCGCGCCTGCTCAAGGACCTGGCCCACGCCCCGAAGAAGGCCCCGGTGGCGGTGGTCGAGGACATGACTTGGGAGGAGTTCTCGCGGGTCAACATCCGCGCGCCGGAGCTGCCGGGGGTGACCGCCGACATGGGCGAGGTGCGGGTCTATCCGTTCGGCGGGGCCTTCGCCCACGTGATCGGCTATGTCGCCAAGGTCTCGGACCGCGACCTCGACAAGGCCAAGGACGATCCGACCCAGGACCAGGCCCTGCTGCACCATCCCGGCTTCCGGATCGGCAAGCTAGGGGTGGAGAAGGCCTTCGACGGCGCCCTGCGCGGCCATGCGGGGGCCAGCAAGGCCGAGGTCGACGCCCAGGGACGCGTCGTGCGGCTGGATCCCGAGGGCGACATTCCGGCCAGGGCCGGGGCCAACATCCGCCTGACCCTGGACGCCGACATCCAGAACCGCGCCCTGGAGGTGATGGGCGACGAGAGCGGCGCCATCGTGGTCATGGACTGCCGCAACGGCGACCTGCTGGCCATGGCCTCGGCCCCCAGCTTCGACGCCAACCGCTTCGTCAAGGGCCTGTCCGGGCCCGAGTACAGGGCCCTGGCCGAATACGAGCGCAAGCCGCTGCTGGACAAGGTGATGACCGGCACCTATCCGCCCGGCTCGACCTTCAAGCCGACCGTGGCCATGGCCGCCCTGACGGCGGGGGTGGATCCGACCGAGCGGGTGGTCTGCACCGGGGGCTGGGCGTTCGGCGGCCGGATCTGGCACTGCCACAAGAAGGGCGGCCACGGCGCCCAGGACCTGCACGCGGCCATCAAGAACAGCTGCGACGTCTATTTCTACCAGATGGCCCTGCGCATCGGTCCCGACCCGATCGCGGCGGCGGCCAAGGCCTTCGGCTACGGAAGGACCTTCGACATCGGCATTCCCGGCCAGAAGAAGGGCCTGGTCGGCTCGCGCGACTGGAAGAAGACGGCCTTCAGGCGCGACCCGGTCTGGCATCCGGGCGACAGCGTGCCGTACGGGATCGGCCAGGGCTATATCAACGTCAACGCCCTGCAGCTGGCGGTGATGACCGCGCGGCTGGCCAACGGCCGCAAGGCGCTCAATCCGCGCCTGGTGAAATCGGTGGACGGGGTCGAGCAGCCGCATGGCGACGCCGTGCCCGACCTGCCGTTCAGCCAGGCGCATCTGGACATCGTGCGGGCCGGCATGGCGGCGGTGGCCAACGACCCGACCGGCGGGGCCTTCAAGCAGAGCCAGCTGGGCCTGGGCGAGGTCAAGATGGCCGGCAAGACCGGCACGGCCCAGGTGCGCCAGTACGCGGCCGGGGCCTCGCGCAGCAACCAGGGCGTCGCCTGGAAGCTGAAGGACCACAACCTGTTCATCGCCTTCGCGCCCTACGACGATCCCCGCTACGCCCTGTCGGTGATCATCGAGCACGGCGGCCAGTTCGGCTCCAGCGCCGCCGCGCCCCGGGCCCGCGAGGTGATGCGGGTGGCCCTGCTGAAGGATCCCGAGATCCGGGCCCGGATCGAGCGGCCCATGCCGCTGCCGGACGCGCCGGACGAGGGGGAAGAGGCCGCACCGGCGGAACCGACCTCGATCGGTTAAGGGCGCGCTATCTGAAATTCAATCAAAGATGTATATTGAGCACTTGAACAATCATCACTTGCATTTTCGTCTCGGTAAAGCTTAACTGCCGGCAGGTTCAGTGCGTCGCCGCGTGGCGTCCGCGCCATCGCGTTTCAACTTTCAACCTCACCGGCGCGAGGCGCCGCTGTCGGAGGACTTGGGCCATGGCCGATTTCACGACCTTGGTGATCGGCGAGGAAACGCCGCCAATCACGACCCTGGCGCTGGGCGAGGAAACCCCGCCGATCACGACCCTGGCTGTCGGGGAGGAAGAACCTGGCCCGATCCATAGCAACGACGTCACGACCAAGGCCGTTGGTGAGGAAGATCCACCCGTGACCACGCTTCCGCTGAAGGAAGAGGACAATATCCTCACGACGCTGGCGCTGGGCGAGGAGGACCCGCCCGTGACCACCAAGATGCTGGGTGAAGAGGATCCGGCTTGAGCCAGGCCGCTGGTCCCCTCGCGCGCGGATGATCCTTGTCGCCGGCGGGCAATTGGATCCGAACATCGGCGCCTTGCTCAAACGCGTGCTGGCGCGAGGCTTGCCGTTTCGCGACCTGTTGGTCGGGCCGTCCCTGGCGCCGGCCATCAGGATCACGCTCGGCGGCGAGCTCGCGCTCGACGGACAGGTGGTCGAGCCTACCGCCTGCTTCGTGCGCCATGACGTCTTCCTGTCCCAGAAGACCGGTGAAGTGGCCGATCAGCGGGCCGCTCTCAACTGGTACCACGCTGTACGCGGCTGGGCCGGGTCTCGCGCCGACGTTCGGCTGCTGAACAGACGGGCGCGCGGCGCCGATCACAACAAGCTGGAAAACCTGGCGCGGGCGATAGAGGCGGGCCTGGCGGTCCCGGCCACCGTGGTCGCGACCGATGCAGAAGCCCTGGCGTGGAATGGCCCGAAGGTGCGCAAGCCGGTGGCGGGCGGCGAGCTCACCGAGGCGGTTTCCGACGCAACGCCGCCGACCTATCCCTATTTTATCCAGGCGCGGCTCGATCGCCCCGAACTGAGGGCCTATCGGGTCGGCGACCGCGTGCTGGGCTTCGAGCTGGAGTCGCCGGACCTGGACTACCGCGAGCACCAGGCTGTGTCTCTACGCGAAGGCGTCGTGCCGGCCGAGCTCGCGGACAGGCTGGTCGCGCTGTGCGAAGCGCTGGGGCTGGACTTCGCGGCCGCGGACTTCATGCGCGGCCCGGACGGTGAATGGATCTTCCTCGAAGTCAATTCGCAGCCGATGTTCGCCGCTTTCGACAAGGTCGCCGAAGGGCGGCTGGCCGACGCCATTCTCGACTGGCTGTGCGCGGCGGCCTAAGCGCCGGGCTGAGCCAGCATCCGCTCCAACACCTCGACCACCAGCCCGTGGTCCTCCACCTGCGGCAGGCCCGAGACGGTGATCGCGCCGATGCAGCCCAGGCCGTCCAGGGTCAGCGGAAACCCGCCGCCGTGGGCGGCGTGGTCGCGGGGCGACAGGCCGTAGCGCTGCTCCAGGGTTTCGCCCGAGGCCTTCAGCTTCAGGCCGACGGCCAGGGTGCTGGTCGCCAGGGCCAGGACCGTGTTGCGCTTGCGGCGCACCCAGTCCGCGTTATCCGGGCCCGCGCCCGGCAGGGCGGCGTGGAACAGGGGCCGGTCCGGCAGGCTGATGTCGATGGCCACCGGCGCCTTGCGGGCGATCGCCGCGTCGCGCAGGGCGGTCCCCAGGGTCCAGGCGTCCTCCAGGGTGAAGCGTGGGAAGACCAGCGCCTTCTCCTGGACGGCGATGGCGGCCAGCAGTTCGGTGTCGGTCACAGCGACAGCTCCCGGCCCTCGGCGGCGCTGCGCTGGGCCAGGTCGATCAGCGCCATCACCGCCAGGGCCTCCTCGGGCGGGACGGGATTGGGGCCATGGCCCGACAGGGCGTCGCGGATGGCGGCATAGTAGGCCAGGTAGTCGCCCGGGACGCCCTCGACCACGCGGCTGGTCGTCGCGTCGCCGTCGGGGACGGTCAGGGTCCCCGGAGACGGGTCGGCGCCCCAGCCCTCGGAGCCGGGGACGACCCCGGCCTTCAGGGCGGTCTCCTGCGCGTCCAGGCCCTGCTTGACGAAGCCGCCCCGGGTCCCGTGCACGGCCATCCGCAGGCGCGAGTCGATGGTCATCTGGCTGGCGTGCAGCAGCACCCGAAGGCGCGGATAGCGCAGCGCCAGGTGGAAATAGTCCGGGGCCAGGCCGCCGTCCTTCTGGACCGCCAGGTCGGCCCAGACCGCCTGGGGCGGGCCGAACAGTTGCAGGACCTGGTCGATCAGGTGCGGTCCCAGGTCCGGCAGGGCCCCGGCCCCGGGCTTCTCGCGCCAGCGGTCGCGGACGATCGGGCGGAAGCGGTCGAAATGGCTCTCGTACTGCACGATCTCGCCCAGGGACCCGTCGGCGATCAGGGCCTTGAGGGTCAGGAAATCGCTGTCCCAGCGGCGGTTGTGGAAGACGCTGAGCAGCCTGCCCGCCCGCCGGGCGTGGTCGGCGACGGCGCGGGCCTCGTCCAGGCTGGCGGCGAAGGGCTTGTCGATGACCACGGCCTTGCCGGCGTCCAGGGCCGCGTGGGCCTGGGCCGCGTGCAGCGGGTCGGGGGTGGCGATCACCACCAGGTCGATCTCGGCGTCGGCCAGGGCGGCGTCGAGGTCGGGGGCGACCTTCACGCCCGGATGGTCGGCCAGGACCTTGGCGGGGTCGCTGGAGACCACCGTGTGCAGCAGCAGGCCGGGCGTGGCGACGACCAGCGGGGCATGGAAGGTCTTGCCGACGAAGCCGTAGCCGACCAGGGCGACCTTGAAGGGAAGGGGGGAGGACATCCGGGTCTTATATCCTCTCCCCCGGCGAGAAAAAGAAAAAGCCCCCGATCTATCGACCGGGGGCGGGTTCTTCGGAGGCTCGCGGCGGCCGGCTAGACCTTCACGGGCTCCATCTTGGGGGTCAGCAGGTGGACGACCAGCAGGGCGACCAGATAGGCGCTGCCGGCGACGATGAAGATCGGGGTGTAGGTGCCGATCTTGTCCAGGACCTGGCCGATGTACTTGGAGAACACCATGCCGCCGAAGGCGCCCAGCATGCCGCCGATGCCGACGACCGAGCCCACCGCGCCGCGGGGGAACACGTCCGAGGGCAGGGTGTAGAGGTTGGCCGAGAAGCCCTGGTGGGCGGCGGTGGCCACGCCGATGATCAGGACGGCGACCCACAGGTTGTCGACATTGGCCGCGAAGACCACCGGCACGGCCAGCAGGGCGCAGATCAGCATGGTGATCTTGCGGGCCTTGTTGATGCTCCAGCCCATCTTCATGAAGTTGGAAGACAGCCAGCCGCCGCCGACGCTGCCGACGTCCGACAACAGGTAGATGGCGATCAGCGGCGGACCGAAGGACTTCAGGTCCAGCCCGTAGCGCTTGCCTAGGAAGTCGGGCAGCCAGAACAGGAACATCCACCAGATCGGGTCGATCAGGAACTTGCCCAGGGCGAAGGCCCAGGTTTCCTTCTTGCCCAGCAGCTTGACCCAGCCGATCTTCTCGACCGGGTCGGCCGGGTCCTGCTCGATATGGGCCAGTTCGGCGGCCGACAGGCGCTTCTGCTCGCGCGGGCGACGATAGACGATCAGCCACAGCGGCAGCCAGACCAGGCCGACGACGCCGGTGACGATGAAGGCCATCTGCCAGCCGAAGGCCAGCACGATGCCCGGCACCACCAGCGGGGTGACGATGGCGCCGATATTGGTGCCGGCGTTGAAGATGCCCGTGGCCAGGGCGCGCTCGTTCTTGGGGAACCACTCGGCCACGGCCTTGATGCCGCCCGGGAAGCCGCCGGCCTCACCGACGCCCAGGCCCATGCGGGCGATGGCGAAACCGCCGAAGCCGCGCGCCAGGGCGTGGCCGATATGGGCGATCTGCCAGATCAGGAACGCGATGCCGAAGCCCCAGCGGGCCCCGATCCTGTCCATGATCTTGCCCCAGGCCAGATAGGCCACGGCGTAGGCCAGCTGGAAGTAGAACACCAGGTCGGCGTAGTGCTTTTCGTTCCAGCCGAATTCCTTGCTCAGGTCGGCCTTCAGCAGGCCGATGGTCTGGCGGTCGACATAGTTGATCACCATCGCCAGGAACAGCAGGCCGACAATGACCCACCTGTACCGCCCGATCTTCGCAGATGGAGCCGGCATTGTTGGAGCGTCCATGGACGTCACATCCTCACCCTTAGGCTTGTAGTTATTCCGACGCCCCCGCCGGTTCGCGAATCTCTTCTAGGCCGGAACGGCGACGCAGGCGACGCTTCCGAACGGGCCGAAGTCTACGCGGGACGTATCGCCGGCGGCAATGTCGTGAATTCCGGTGCTGGCCCCGGTGGTGACCAGCATGCCCTTCTTCAGCGGACGGCCGCGCGAGGCGACGTGGCCCAGCAGGAAGGCCAGGGCCGCCAGGGGCGAACCGGGGATCGAGGCCGCGCCGCCCTTGCCGACGGAAACGCCGTTGATGAAGGTTTCGGCCGGCATGTCTTCCCAGGCGATGTCGCGCCAGTTCTCGACCACGGCGCCCAGGATCTGTCCGTCATTGTTGCCGAAGTCCGAGGCGACGATGGGCGGGCCCAGCTGGTTGATGGTCGCCAGCGGGCTGCCGGCGATCTCGACGCCGACGATCAGCTCGCCCACATAGTCGGCGGCTTCCTCGGCGGTCCATTCGGTCTTGTCGGCCGGGGCGTCCTTGCCCAGGCGGATGACGAATTCGGCCTCGACGGCGGTGAAGCCGCCGGCGATGGCGCGGAACGGCGTGGGCTGCTCGCCCGCGTCCCAGACCTTGGTCTTGAAGATGCAGCCGGCCAGGCGCTCGGCGCCCAGGCGTTCGCGATGCTGCGGGGGAACCAGACCGACTTTCCAGCCCACCAGCTCGTCGGGCCACAGGTCGATGGCGATGTCCTGGACCGCGTAGCCGTCGGCCATGGACTGGGGCAGGACGCCGCCCGGATAGCCGGGGACCGACACGCCCTTCAGGCGCGCTTCGACGAACTGGGATGCGATGGACGCCGGTGCGAACACCTCGCTCTCGGCCTCGGAAACGGTCACGCCGCGAATCCTCCCTCGCGAAACACACATACGGTCCCGTTCGACGGGCTTTGGTCGTGCATAATGGAAACCGGTGTCATTGACAATCGGCCACGCGACACCGGTGGCAGGGGGATTGTCATGCCCGTGTCGCGGGGGTTTCACTACCGTTCATGGTCGATCATGCCGAGGTCCGACGCGCGATCCTGGCCCTGCCCGAGGTCGAGGCGGGCGAATCCGAGGATTCGCTGAGCTTCTCGGTGCGCGGCAAGGGCCTGTCCTGGCCTTATCTGGCGCGCGCCACGCCCAAGGGACGGCGCGAGCTCGTGCCAGGCGTCCTGGCCGTGCGCTGCCGGCCAGAGACGAAGGAATTGCTGCTGGAGGCCGAGCCCGGGACCTATTTCGACGACGACCATTACCGCGGCTTTCCGGCGGTGCTGGTGCGACTGGCGGCGATCGAGACGGCGGAATTGAGCGCCCTGCTGCAGAACGCCTGGCGCGTGGTGGCGCCCAAGAGCCTGGTCAAGCGCGTGGACGCTGGAGGCTAGGGAACCGGGCGGCCGCCACGCGCCTTCATCCAGGCACGACACGGAGCCCCGCCATGGCCCAGGGACAGCTCGCCGAATACCGCCGCAAGCGCGATTTCCACAAGACCGCCGAGCCCAGCGGCGACGCCGCCGTCGCGCCCGCGCCGCATGCGCGGTTCGTGATCCAGAAGCACGACGCCACCCGCCTGCACTACGACTTCCGGCTCGAGGTCGACGGGGTGCTGAAGTCGTGGGCGGTGACCAAGGGGCCGTCGCTGGACCCGGCCGACAAGCGGCTGTCGGTCGAGGTCGAGGACCACCCGCTGGACTATGGCGACTTCGAGGGCACGATCCCCAAGGGCCAGTACGGCGGCGGCACGGTGCAGCTGTGGGACCGCGGCTACTGGGCGCCCGAGCCCGGCTTCGAGGACGTGGCCAAGGCCCTGAGGAAGGGCGAGCTGAAATTCGTGCTGGAGGGCGAGCGGCTGCACGGCTCGTGGGTGCTGGTGCGGATGAACTGGGACCGCAACGCCAAGGACGGGAAGGGGAAACGGTCGAACTGGCTGCTGATCAAGCACAATGACGAGGCCGCGCGGCCGGGCGAGGGAACCGCGATCCTGGAGGAAGACGCCTCGATCGCCTCGGGCCGGACCATGGCCGACATCGCGGCGGGCAAGGGCCGGGGGCCGTCGCCGTTCATCCTGCGCAAGAAGGGCAAGGGCGATGCGGTCTGGACCTCGCGGACCAGAGCCGAGCGCGAGGCCCTGCGGAAGGAGGCGCTGGAGACGCGGACGTTCGCTTCTCCCGCGCCGTCATCGCGGGCGAAGCCAAGCGTAGACCCGGGACCAACGCCTGGGCGCGGCGCTTCCGGCGGTCCCGGATCTTCGCGCTCCGCGCTCGTCCGGGATGACAGCGGAAAAGGAAAGAAGAAACCCGCCGTCCTGCCCGACTTCATCGAGCCCCAGCTGTGCAAGTCGGTGGACCGCCCGCCGGCGGGGCCGGGCTGGGCGCACGAGATCAAGTTCGACGGCTATCGCCTCCAACTCCGCGTCGAGGACGGCCGGGCGATCCTGCGGACCCGCAAGGGCCTGGACTGGACCGAGAAGTTCGCCGCCATCGCCGAGGCCGCCGCCGACCTGCCCGACAGCATCCTGGACGGCGAGGTCGTGGCCCTGGACGCGGCCGGCCAGCCCGACTTCGCCGGCCTGCAGGTGGCCCTGTCGGACGGCGACAGCGGCGACCTGATCTTCTTCGCCTTCGACCTGCTGGCCCAGGACGGCGAGGACCTGCGCGACCTGCCGCTGCGCGAGCGCAAGGCGCGGCTGAAAGCGATGATGGGCGGGGACGAGGCCCGCCTGCGCTTTGTCGACCATTTCGAGACCGCCGGCGACGCGGTGCTGCTGTCGGCCTGCAAGCTGGAGCTGGAGGGCGTCATCTCCAAGCGGCTGGACGCGCCGTACCGCTCGGGCCGCAGCGAGACCTGGACCAAGGCCAAGTGCCGGGCCGGGCACGAGGTGGTGATCGGCGGCTATACGACGACGGGCTCGGCGTTCCGTTCGCTGATCGCCGGGGTCTATCGCGACGGCAAGCTGGCCCATGTGGGCCGGATCGGGACGGGGTTCGGACGCGACAAGGTCGGCAAGCTGCTGCCGCGCCTGAAGGCGCTGGAGACCGACAGGTCCCCGTTCGAGGGCAAGGGCGCGCCGCGCAAGGCCGACAACGTCCATTGGGTGAAGCCGCAACTGGTGGCCGAGATCGAATATGCCGGCTTCACCGGCGACGGCTCGATCCGCCAGGCGTCGTTCAAGGGCCTGCGCGAGGACAAGCCGGCGGCGGAGGTCGAGGCCGAGGTCCCGGCCCCGGCCGAAAGCGCCGAACTGGCCGAGCCGACGCCGAAGGCCGCCCCGAAGGCCAAGGCGGCGCCGAAGACGCAGACGATCGTCACCGCCAAGGAGGACAGCATCGTCCTGGGCGTGACGATCTCCAATCCCGACAAGCCGCTGTGGCCCGACATCGACGGCGCGCCGGCCAGCAAGATCGACCTGGCCCGCTACATGGTCGCGGTGGGCGAATGGATGCTGCCGCATATCAAGGGCCGGCCGGCCTCGATCATCCGGGTGCCGGACGGGGTCGGCGGGGAAGCCTTCTTCCAGCGCCACGCCATGCGCGGGATGTCGTCGCTGATCGGGTTGGTCAGCGTGAGGGGCGACAAGCAGCCCTATATCCAGTTCGACCGGGTCGAGGCCCTGGTCGCCGCCGCCCAGATCGCCGCCGTCGAGATCCATCCGTGGAACTGCCAGCCGAACGACCCCGAGGTCGCCGGCCGCCTGGTCTTCGACCTGGACCCCGCGCCGGGCGTCACCTTCGAGGACGTGATCGCGGGCGCGCGGGAGATCCGCGACCGCCTGGAGGAACTGGGCCTGGCCAGCTTCTGCAAGACCACCGGCGGCAAGGGCCTGCACGTGGTCACGCCATTGTCCGATAAAGTTCCGTGGGATGTGGCCAAGGCCTTCGCCCGCGAGGTCTGCGCCCGCATGGCCGCCGACGCGCCCGACCGGTACCTGATCACCATGAGCAAGAAGGCGCGGGAGGGGCGGATCTTCCTGGACTACCTGCGAAACGACCGCACCTCGACCGCCGTCGCGCCGCTTTCGGCCCGGGCCAGGCCCGGGGGGACCGTGTCGATGCCGCTGAACTGGACCCAGGTGAAGGCCGGGCTGGATCCGACGACGTACACGATCCGCACCGCCCCGGCCCTGATCGCCAGGAGCACGGCCTGGGAGGACTATTTCGACTCCGCCAAGCCCCTGAAGGCGGCGATCAAGCGGCTGGGGTGAGGGGGCTGGCGTCCAGGGCGGGGCGGGGCTCGAATCCGTCCGAGTTGTCATCCCGGAAAGCGCGGAGCGCTTGTCCGGGACCCAGGTGAACCGCAAGGCATCCGCCCAGTCCCCTGGGTCCCGGACAGCCTCTGCGAGGCTTCCGGGATGACAACGGATAGAGGCGATGGACGCTGTTCCGGAGACGTGGCCCTACCACCCTTAGCTGGCCGTGCGCGCCTCCCGGGCCAGTTGGTCGGCTTGGCGCTCCAGCTCATCGGCCTGGGACGGCAGGCGGTCGGCCAGGTCGCGCAGGTCGGCGTCGGTGACGACCTGGCCGCGCGCGCGGTTGTCCTCGATCTGCCTGGCGCGATAGGCGGGATCGCGCAGGCGGGCGGCTTCCTCGCGCATCTGCTGGGCGCCTTGGCGCATCTGCACGGCCCCCCGGGCCATCTGGGCGCGGGCCTTGACCATCTGGCGCGCGGCCTCCTGGCGGGCCTGCTCGCCGATCTTGCGGGCCCATTCGCCGTCGGCCATGGCCCGGTCGGCCTCGACGCGCGCCTGGTCGGCGGCGCGGCGGGCCTGGGCGCGGGCCTCATGGGCCTGGCGTCGGGCCTCGGCGGCTTGGGCGCGCGCTTCGGCGGCCTGGGCGCGGGCCTCGATGGCGGCCTTCGCCTCCTCGGGCGTCGCGGACCGGAAATAGGTGTAGCCGGGGCCCGCCGGGGGCTCGGGCGGGGGCGGCGGCGGAGGCGGCGGTTCGGGCGGCGCCGGAGGGGCAGGGGGAGGCGGCGGTGGCGGGACCAGGGCGGCCATGGCGATCGCTTCCACGGGCGGAGCAGCGGGCGGAGCGGGCGGCGCGGGCGGCGGGGGCGGGGCGACCCAGTCCTGGCGGGTCACGGCCAGGGCGGCCAGGGGCGTGGCGACGGCGGCCAGGGCGGCGACGGCCAGGATCACCGTCAGGGGCCGGCGACGGGCGGGGGTGTCGGTCATGAGGCAGGCGATCCTTGTCTTCAGCGTGCGGGCGTCGGCGGCCATGGCGGTCGCGGCGCCCAGGACGGGACGGGTGGAGGGATGGGCGGCCAGGCCGACCAGGGCCCGGGCGTAGACGGCGCGATCAACGGTCTGGATCGCCGCGGCGTCGGCGGCCTCCTCCGAGCGTTCGGCGAGCGCGGCGTGCAGGCGCCAGACCAGCGGGTTGAACCAGAAGATCGCCAGGGCCAGCCGCGACAGGACCAGGAAGATCCAGTCGTGTCGCCGCAGGTGGGCCAGCTCGTGGGCCAGGATCGCCGGGGCGGCGCGGGGCTGGGCCAGGCTGGCCGGGTCGACGAGGATCGATCCGGGCGCGACGCCCCAGCTGAGCGGACTGGCGATGCGGTCGCTGGACACCAGAACCGGGCGGTCCTCGGACGGCAGGTGCTCGAGCGGCGCCAGCCATTGGCCCTCGGTCACCGGGCGACCTTGGCGGGTCCAGCGGTCCAGGGTGCGCAGCCCCAGCAGCAGCCGGCCGGCGATCGCCGCGAAGCCCGCCAGCCACAGGCCGCCGACCAGGCCGAGCGAAGACCAGGGCGGGGCGGTCGGCGCCGTGGCCGGCGCCGGGTCCGCGGCGCCCTGGCCCGCGAGCGCGGCGGGAAGCGGGGCGGGCGGCGGGGACGCCGGCAGCAGGGCCAGGTCCAGGGCCGGCAGGAGGTTCATGATCACCGGCAGGGCCAGCAACAGGCAGACCGTGGCGCGCAGGATGTCCACCCGCTCGACGGGACGCCGGGTCAGGAACCGGGCGCAGGCCAGGCCGGCGCCGGCCACCAGGCCGGACTTGACCAGCAGGGAGACGAGCAGGGTCCAGGTCATGGCTTGCGCTCCACCGCCTGGTCGATGACCCGTTCGAGCGCGGCGGCCTCTTCCGGGGTCAGGCGCTGGCCCAGGCCCAGCAGGGCGGTGGCGGCGCTGGCGGCCGAGCCGGCGAAGAAGGTGTCGATCATCCGCCGCAGGGCGCCGGCGGCGACGGCCTCGGTCCGCTGGGCGGGGCTGTACCGGAAGCCGTCGGGACCGGGCGTCCGCTCGACCAGCCCCTTGGCCTCCAGGCGCGAGAGCAGGGTGCGGACGGCGGAGTCGCTGAGCGGGTCGGACAGGGCGGCGCGGACGCCGGCGGCCGTGCCGGCCTCCAGGCGGCACAGGGTCTCGAAGACCTCGCGCTCGCGTCTGGGCAGGGATTCGATCACGGCGACCTCGCGGCTGGGAGTGGCGTTACATTTGTAGCGTTACATGTGTAGCGGGATGGGCGAAGTGAATTCGCCGTAACCTGGCGTCCTCGTCCCGAAAGCCCCCCGGCCGCCCCACCTTCGCCCCGCCAAGGCCAAGATTGCGGGCGATAGAACCCGCATGAGCCCGCGCGCCCGCCTGCTGACCCTCGCCGCCATTCTCGGCCTGGCCTTCGCCGGGGTCGCCGAGGCGTCGGTCGCGCCGCGCCTAGTCGAGACGCCGGCCACGGCGCCGGGCGACACCCTGGCCGTGTTCTATTCGGGCGACGGCGGCTGGGGCTCCCTGGACCAGGGCGTCGCCAAGGTGCTGGCCGCCGACGGCGTGCCGGTGCTGGGCGTCAATTCGCTGCGCTACTTCCTGACCCGCCGCCCGCCCCAGGCGGTGGCCGACGACCTGGCCGACCAGCTGCGCCGGCGCGAGGCGCAATGGGGCCGCCGGAAGATCGTGCTGGTCGGCTACTCCTTCGGGGCCGACGCCCTGCCGGCCATCGTGCCGTTGTTGCCGGCCGACCTGCGTGGTCAGATCAAGGGGCTGGTCCTGATCGGAACCGGCCCGCACGGCGACCTGACCTTCCACCCGGCCAGCTGGCTGAACCGTGCGACGGCCGATTCCTTCGCCGTCGCTCCCGCGATCGAGGCGCTGAAGGGTCTGCCGATGACCTGCATCTACGGCGACAAGGAGCGGCTGGACATCTGTCCGACCCTGCCGGCCGCCACGATCCGTCAGGTCAGGTTGCACGGCGGCCACCATTTCGACGGCGACTATGCGGGGCTGGGTCGGGCCGTGCTGAACGCCGCCGCGCTCTGAGATTTCGAGCGCAAGCTGACGTTGCGCACATCCACGTGAGCACATCGTGACCCGGCCCATCTGGATTTCGGGGGATCGAAACCCGGCCAACGCGCGTTTCAAGGGCCTGTAATCATCGGAGAGGGCCTTCTCGCCATGACCGCGTTCGGGTCAGTCGTTCGGCGTGCGCCGAGCGATCTGCCGCCACCACCAGTCGCCTTGCCGCCCCGCGCGGCGCTGTTTCTCGATCTTGACGGAACCCTGGCCCCCATCATGCCCCGCCCCGAACAGGTGGGGCCAGACGCGCGCCGCGCGGCGCTGCTCGACGACCTGTCGCGCGCGCTGGACGGCCGGCTGGCCGTCGTCAGCGGCCGCGCGCTGGAAGACGTCGACCGCATCCTGGAAGACCGGGTGAAGTTCGTCGCCGCCGTCCATGGCCTGGTGCGCCGCGGCGTGAACGGGGTCGACCGCGCCCGGGCGCATCCCGACCTGGACCTCGCCCGCGACGTGCTGCGCGACCTGGCGCGCGGCGACCGGGGCCTGCTGTTCGAGGACAAGACCCTCAGCGTCGCCCTGCATTATCGCAACGCGCCTTCGGCCGCCGACGCGGTGATCGAGGCCGCCGAGCGCCTGGCCCGGGGTTCGGAGCTGGTGCTCCAGCTGGGCGACATGGTCGCCGAGTTGCGCACGCCCGGCCAGGACAAGGGCAAGGCGATTTCCGCCTTCCTGCGCGAGTCCCCGTTCGACGGCGCCGCCCCGGTGTTCGTCGGCGACGACCTGACCGACGAGGACGGCTTCGCCGCCGCCGCCCGCCTGGGCGGCTATGGCGTGCTGGTCGGCCCTCCGGAGCGCCCCACCCGGGCGACCTATCGCCTGAACGACTTCAACGCCGTGCTCGACTGGTTGAGCGCCTCAATCGGAAGGGCCGCCGCATGAGCCGTCTGATCGTCGTTTCCAATCGCGTCAATCCGCCCACCGGCAAGGGCGACGAGAGCGTCGGCGGCCTGGCCATGGCCCTGGCCGCCGCTCTGCGGGAATATTCCGGGATCTGGTTCGGCTGGAGCGGCAAGACCACCACCGAGTTCACCGGCCAGCTGAACATGCAGAAGACCGACGGCGTCACCGTGGCCACGGTCGATCTCGAGGAGGGCGACTACCAGGAATATTACAACGGCTACGCCAACAAGACCCTGTGGCCGCTGTTTCACTACCGCGTCGACCTGACCGCCTACGACCGCTCGTTCGGCGAGGGCTATGACCGGGTCAACAAACGGTTCGCCCAGACCCTGCTGCCGCTGATCGAGCCGGACGACATCATCTGGGTGCACGACTACCACCTGATCCCGATGGCGCGGGAGCTGCGGCGGCTGGGCGTGACCAACCGCATCGGCTTCTTCCTGCACATTCCCTGGCCGGCCCACCAGCTGGTCGTGACCCTGCCGCGCCACCGCCCCCTGGTCGAGGCGCTGTTCCACTACGATCTGGTCGGCTTCCAGACCGAGGAGAGCGTCCAGGCCTTCGAGGGCTACGTGTTCAACGAGGTGGGCGGCGAGCGGACCGAGGACGGGCGGCTGACCGCCTTCGGCCAGGTCACCCAGGCCGGGGCCTTCCCGATCGGCATCGACGCCGAGGAATTCGCCCGCATCAAGGAAAGCCCGCGCGCCATCCGCGTTTACGACCGGCTGATGGCCCACAGCGTGTTCCGCAAGATGGTCGTCGGCGTCGATCGCCTGGACTATTCCAAGGGGCTGGAGGAGCGGCTGATCGGCTTCGAGCGGTTCCTGCACGACAATCCCGAGGCGCGCCGCGAGGTCATGCTGCTGCAGATCGCCCCGATCTCGCGTGACGAGGTCGAGGCCTATCAGGACCTGCGCGGGCGGCTGGACGGCCTGATCGGGCGGATCAACGGCGCCTATGCCGACATGGACTACAACCCGATCCGCTACCTCAACCGCAGCTACCGCCGCGACGAGCTGGCCGGGGTCTATCGCGCCTCCAAGGCCGCCCTGGTCACCCCGCTGCGCGATGGCATGAACCTGGTGGCCAAGGAATACGTGGCCTCGCAGACGCCCTGGGACCCGGGCGTGCTGATCCTGTCGCGCTTCGCCGGCGCCGCGCGCCAGATGAAGGAGGCGCTGATCATCAACCCCAACAGCCCCGAAGAGATCTCCGACGCCCTGACCCGGGCCCTGAACATGGATGTCGACGAACGCAAGCGGCGCTTCGAGAGCCTGATCGACAATGTCACTCGCCACGACGTCACGGCCTGGCGCGACGACTTCGTGGCCCAGCTGCGCGAGCCGACGCCGCCGCCGGCCCTGGCCAGGCCGAACGGAGCCAAGTTCGCCCTGACCGCGCCGCCCGCCTTGACCCTGCGCGCCGGCGGGAGAGCCTGAGGCATGGTTTTTCCGCTCGTCCCGGCGAACGCCGGGCGGGCGGTTCTAGGGAAAGGACATCCACATGGCGGCGCGTCCCACCTGGCAAGGCCACCTGCGGCTGTCGCTCGTCACCTGTCCGGTGGCGATGTACACGGCCGTCAGCCCCGGCGGCGAGGTCCGGTTCAACCTGCTGCACCCCAAGACCCACAACCGCATCAAGATGGTCGCCACCGATCCGGACCTGGGGCCGGTCGACCGCGCCGACCTGGTCAAGGGCTACGAGTACGAGAAGGACCATTATGTGATCCTGACCCCGGAGGAGATCGAGAGCGTGCGGCTGGAAAGCACCCGCACCATCGACATCGAGCGCTTCGTCGACGCCGGCGACATCGACCGACTGTATTGGGACAACCCCTATTTCCTGGTCCCGGACGGCAAGCTGGCGCTGGACGCCTACACCGTGATCCGCGACGCCATGGCCGGGGCCGGCAAGATCGCCCTGGGCCGGGTGGTGATGCACGCGCGCGAACGGCTGCTCGCCATCGAGCCGCGGGACAACGGCCTGGTCTGCTACACCCTGCGCAGCCACGACGAGGTGCGCGACCCGGCCGAGCTGTTCGACGACATCCCCGACAGGAAGGCCGACCCGCAGATGGTGGCCATCGCCGAGAAGATCATCGAGCAGCAGGAAGGCCCGTTCGATCCCAGCCAGTTCAAGGACCGCTACGAGGACGCCCTGCGGGCGCTGATCAAGCAGAAGGAAAAGGGCGGCAAGGCCAAGGTGACGGTGGAGGAGCCCGAGACCACCAATGTCGTCGACCTGATGGAGGCCCTGCGCAAGAGCCTGGGCCAGAAGCCGGGCGCGGCGCCCGCCACGGCCCGATCCATGGCCCAGTCCACGGCCAAGCCGAAGAAGGCCGCGGCAAAAGCGCCCACCAAGCGCGCCGCGCCCCGGAAGAAGGCCTCCTAGCCTCTCCGGCCGTGAAATCCCCCTTGCCATCCGCCGCGCCGCGCCGCTTTTGCCGGCGGGTGGCGTTCCGTGTTCCGAAATTCAGCTTCAGGCCGGTCGTGCTGGTCCTGGTCGCCCTGGCCGCCAGCAGTTGCGTCACCGTGCCCCCGATCTCGACGGTCGGCGGCGGGCTGGAGTGCCAGGGGCGCAAGTCCGCGCGTCCCACCGTGATCCTCGAGGCCGGGGCGTTCGGCGGGGCGGCCGACTGGTCGCTGGTGGCGCGGGACCTGGCCGCGAAGGGCAAGGTCTGCGCCTACGACCGCGACGGCATAGGCCTGGCGGGCATCCACGACCTCGACCGTTCGCCGGTCGCCATCGCCCGGCGGCTCGGCGCCCTGGTGGCGCAGGAGGAAGGCGATGCGCCGGTGATCCTGGCGGGGCACTCGAACGGGGGGCTCTATGTCGAGGCGTTCGCCCGCCTGTGGCCCGCGCGGACGGCGGGACTGGTGCTGGTCGACGCGGTGGGGACCGACGCCAAGGATCAGCCGCTGGCCCTGGCCGACCTGAAGCGGGAGGCCCGGCTGGCCGGCTTCACGCCGTTCGCCCGCGCGGTCGGCCTGACCCGCCTGGTTCCGCTGCTGGACGACATCTCGCCGACGGCCGAGGCGGCCGCCCGGCGGCGCAGGGCCTGGACGGGCCGGGCCAGCATCAGGGCGGCGCTGCAGGAGGAGCGGGCCTTCCTGCCCGGCCTGGGCGACATCGACGCCCTGCCGCCGCTGCGACCGGCCATCCCGGTGGCGGTGATCGTCGCCAGCCGCAACCCCGGCAAGCCCCTGGACCGCGCCTGGCGCGCCGCCGAGGTCGCCCCGGCCGGGCGCGCCTGCCGCGCGCTGGTCCTCGACGTCTTCGCCAGTCACACCTCGATCCTCGACGCCCAGCGCGACCACGTGGCCGAGGCGGTGGGCTGGGCGGCCGGCGAGCAGCCGGGCGCGGGCGTCCAGCGGTGCTGATGGCCTCCGGGGCCTGGCTTGCCTATGAGCGCCGGTCGGCCGTGACCCGCCGCAGCCAGCGCCGCGCCGGCGCGTCGTAGACCCGGAACGCGACCCAGGCCACGGCCGGCGCGATGACCACGGCCAGGACGCCGAACCACACCGGCAGCAGCGGCTTCCAGCCGTCCGGATAGAGCCGCAGCATCACCGCCCAGGTCGCCCAGTGCGTCGCATAGAGCGGGTAGGAGAGGTCGCCCGTCGTCCGGCACAAGGCGCCGGCGGCCCCCTTGGGATCGCAGGCGCTGGCCACGACCAGCAGCGGGAACAGCGCCGCCACGCAGGCGAAGTCGTAGATCCCGTTCCAGGGGCGGGGCGCCAGCGGCATGACCAGCGCCGCCAGCAGGGCCGCGGCCGGCAGCCAGAGGCGCGGGCGGGGCGCCAGGGCCCGGTAGCGCCAGCCCAGCCAGCCCAGGCCGAAGCTGAAGGCGGCCCGCACCACGCCCAGCCAGAAGGTCGCCTGGTCCCAGCCGGTCTCCACCCCGTTCAGGCCCAGGGCGACCCAGGCCATCACCGCCCCGCTGCAGAATACGATCGCCGCCACCACGATGTCGGGCGCCCGGCGCAGCGGGAACCACAGGGCGCTGACGATCACCTCCAGGCACAGCGACCAGGCGGGCGGGTTGAACGGGAAGAGGCTGGGAAAGGTCCATTCGGCCGGATGGCCCAGGCGGGGGACCAGCAGCAGGCCGCGCGCCAGGTTGGGCCAGACGGGCGGGCTGTGGCGCCAGGTCAGGACCGCGCCGATCAGCGTCGACAGCACCAGCAGCGGCCAGATCCTGACGATACGGATCCACAGATAGGCCGGCCAGCCGATGTCGCGCCGCTCGAACGCGTGGGCCAGGACGAAGCCGCTGAGGCAGAAGAAGAAGTCCACCGCCAGGTAGCCGTGCGCGAAGCGGCCCGGCCGTCCCGACCAGTCGGCCGCGTGGTACAGCAGCACCCCCAGCGCCGCCACCGCCCGCAGGCCGTCCAGGGCGGCGAGGCGTTGTGTCCTGTGCGTCGTCACGTGATGACCTGGCCTTGCTCAGTTTAGGCCAGGAGCAGGGTGCGCACGCCCAACTCCAGAGCCGCGGAGGCCAGGCGTTTGTCCAAGGTCACCAGCAGGTGATCTTCCCGGCGGCAGGCGGCCGCGTGGAGCGCGTCGGGCACGCGCAGCATAAGGTCGAAGCGGCGAACGAAGACGTTGGCGAGCCGGACGTCGGAGGCCTGAAGATCGAGGTCTCGCGCGGCGGCGGCGCGCCAGGCGTCGAAATCCGAAAGGCGTCGGCTCGCGTCCTCGCGATCCAGGAGCTCGGTCCGAACCAGTCGTGAGAGGGCCGAAGCGACCTCGGCGGCCGCGAACTCACTGATAATCAGATCGTCGTCCAGTTGCTCGATAAACCGATCGACAAGGGCGCTGGCGGCTTCCTCGATCAGGGTCGGCAGGATGACGCTGGCGTCGAGATAGACGCTCAAGCCTCGCGATCCTCGTAGAGCTGATCCAGCAGTTCCACGGAACCAAGCCCGACAGGCTTACGAGTCTGACGACGCGCCCGCAGCCAGGCATAGGTCGCGGGCGGCGTCTTGCGAGGCGGCGTCGTGACTGGCCGAAGTTCGGCGACGGGCTTTCCGTGCCGGGCGATGATCACCTCTTCGCCTTCTAGCGCTCGATCGATCAAGCGAGGCAATCCGTTCTTGGCGTCCGCCACGCTATAGGTGCTCATCACGCCTCCGGATTTATAGCCATGAGGATAGCTATAAATCCGCAAGAGGCAAGCTGTGTCACCGCACCGAGGTCCACGGGCGGCTCAGCAGCACCGCGCAGTTGATCAGGCCGACCAGAGAATAGGTCTGCGGATAGTTGCCCCACAGCTCGCCGTCCGCGAAGCCGATGTCCTCAGACAACAGGCCGGCGGTGGTGCGGCGGGCCAGCATCTCCTCGAACAGATCGCGCGCCTCGTCGATCCGGCCGGCCAGGTACAGGGCCTCGACCAGCCAGAAGGTGCAGATGTTGAACGCCGTCTGCGGGGCGCCGAAGTCGTCGGGGATGGCGTAGCGCAGCAGGTAGGAGCCCTTGCGCAGGCCGGCCTCGATGGCGGCGACGGTGGCGACGTTGCGCGGATCCTTGGCCTCGATGAAGCGCAGGTCGACCAATTGCAGCAGGCTGGCGTCCAGCTCGTCGCCCTCGAAGGTGGCGGCGTAGCGGCCCAGCTCCGCGTTCCAGGCGCGTTCGTCGATCGTCTGGCGCACCTTGGCGGCGCGGTCGTTCCAGAAGTCGGCGCGGTCGGTCAGGCCCAGGCGCGCGGCGGCGTTGCCCAGCCGGTCGCAGGCCGCCCAGCACATCACCGCCGAATAGGTGTGGACATTGGCCCGGCCGCGGAACTCCCACAGGCTGGCGTCGGGCTGGTCGTGCAGCTGGAAGGCCCGCTCGCCCACCGGCTCCAGGTTCTGGAAGTCCTCGATCGTGCCGGGGCGCAGCAGGCGCTCGTCGAAAAAGGCCTGGACGGTCGACAGGATGATCTGGCCGTAGACGTCGTGCTGCTGGTGTTCGAACGCCTGGTTGCCGATCCGCACGGGCCCCATGCCGCGATAGCCGGCCAGGGCGGGGGCGAAGCGTTCTGTCAGCTGCGGCTCGAACCCCACCCCGAACAGCGGCTGGATGTGCCCGCCCGCCGCGCGGTCGACGATGTTGCGCAGATAGCCCAGATAGTTCTCCAGGATGTCGACCGCGCCCAGGCGGTTCAGGGCCTGAACCACGTAATAGGCGTCGCGCAGCCAGCAGTAGCGGTAGTCCCAGTTGCGGCCGCTGTCGGCGTGCTCGGGGATCGAGGTGGTCATGGCCGCGACGATCGCCCCGGTCTCCTCGTGCATGCAGAGCTTCAGGGTGATGGCCGAGCGGATCACCGCGCTCTGGTAGTCCAGCGGCACGGCCAGGCCGCGCACCCAGTCCATCCAGTATTCCTGGGTCTGCTGCAGCATGCGGTTGCAGGTGGCCCCGATGTCGGCGTTGAAGCCCTCGTCGGCGCCCAGATACATGGCGATCGGCCGCTCCAGCCGGAAGGTGCGCTCCTCCAGCACGTGCGACACCGGCCCGTCGGTGGACAGGCGCAGGGTCATGTCCGAGCACAGGTAGCGGATGTGGTTGGAGCCGTGGGTGGTCTCGGCCGCCCGCGCGCCCCAGTCGGCGGTGGGGCGCAGGCGGATGGTGATCCGCGCCACGCTGGTCAGGGGACGGATCAGGCGGATGAAGGCGGTGGGCCGGAAGCTGCGCCCGAACTGCTGGTAGCGGGGGGCGAAGTCGATGACCTCGACGCTGGCCCCGTCGGCGTCGGTGATCACCGTGCGCAGGATCGGGGTGTTGCGCAGGTATTCCTGCTGGACGGCCGTGGCGCCGTCGACCGCGACCTCCCAGGTCCCCAGGGCGGCGGGATCGCCGGGCTCCAGCCCGCCCAGGAGGGCGCTGAACACCGGGTCGGAATCGATGCGCGGCGCGCAGGCCCAGACGAAGCGGCCGCAGCGGTCGATCAGGGCGCTGACCGCGCAGTTGCCGATCGGGAAGAGGTCGAGGTTCTGCGGCATGCTGTGGTTTCGCTCGCTTTCAGCTTTAGTTTTCAAACCGCGGGGTCACCTTCGGATCAGGATGGGCACCGGCGAGTGCTTGCTGGTGTGGGCCGCGATGTGGGCGCCGATGTGCTCGAAGGTGATGTCGGTGCACGCCTCGCCGATCTTCAGGCCGTCGATCTGCAGGCTGTCGATGCCGATCGGCAGGCGCGGGTCGGTCAGGTGCACCTCGCCCCGCCAGCCGTCGATGGTGATGCCCAGGCACGCCTGCAGCATCATGAAGGCCGAGCCGGCCGCCCAGGCCTGCGGCAGGCAGGCCACCGGATAGGCCACCGGCGGTTCGCCTGGTTGGCGTGGGAAGCCACAGAACAGCTCGGGCAGGCGCATCTCGTAGTGGGCGGCGGTCTCGAACAGGCCCGAGGTCATGTCCACCACCCCGTCGCGATGGCCGTAGCGGGCCAGGCCCATGGCGCAGATCGCCGTGTCGTGCGGCCAGACCGAGCCGTTGTGGTAGCTCATCGGATTGAAGCGCGGCTCGCCCTGGGCCAGGGTCCGCACGCCGAACCCATTGTGGAACGCCGCCGACAGCAGGGCGTCGGCCACCTTGGCGGCGCGCTCCGGCGAGGGCAGGCCGCAGAACAGCAGGTGTCCGGGGTTGGAGCCGCGCACCCGGCAGGGCTTGCCATGGCCGTCGACGGCCATGGCGTAGAAGCCCCTGTCCTCCATCCAGAACTTGGTCTCGACCTGCTGGCGCAGGTGCTCTGCCTTGGCGCGCCAGCGCTCGGCGTTCGCGGGGTCGCCGCGCCGCTCGGCCAGGTCCGCCATGCCCCGGAAGGCGGCGAAGGCGTAGCCCTGGACCTCCACGACCGCGATCGGGCCGTCGGGGAACTTGCCGTCCTCGTGGAAGACGCTGTCCTCGCTGTCCTTCCAGTTCTGGTTCGACAGGCCGGAGTCCAGGCCGCGGGCGTAGTCGATCAGGCCGTCGCCGTCGCTGTCGCCGAAGTGCTCGATCCAGGCGATGGCCGCCAGCAGCGGCTCCCATAGGCGCTCGATGAAGGCCAGGTCGCCGGTGCGTTCGGCGTAGGCGCAGGCCAGGGCCACGAACAGCGGCGTGGTGTCGACCCCGCCGTAGTAGCGGCCGAACGGCAGCTCGCCCAGGGCGGTCATCTCGCCCTTGCGGGTCTCGTGCATGATCTTGCCGGGCGCGCTGTCCTGGAAGGCGCTGACCTCCTCGGCCTGATGCTCGGCCAGATAGCCCAGCACGCCCCTGGCGAGGCTGGGCTCGATCCACAGCACCTGCCAGGCGGTGATGATCGCGTCGCGCCCGAACGGGGTCGAGAACCACGGGATGCCCGCATAGGGATAGGGGCCGGTGGCGAACTGGGTGGTCAGGAGGGCCAGATCCGCCCGCGACTTCTCCAGCCAGTCGTTGAACAGCCGGCCCGAACTGTGCAGCCGCGCGCCGCGCCGCCGGCGGTTGCGCATGTCGATCCGGGCCCGCGCCGCCGCCGCCCGCCACCGCTCGCGCGTCGGCGGATGGGCGGGCTCGACGCCGACCTCGACATAGAGGTCGAAGTGGGTCTCGGGCGTCAGCATGAACATGAAGTCGGCCCGTTGCGGGCCCAGGCGGCCTGGGGGCTCGGAGAACGAGACGATGCTGGTGCGGCGCACGCCGTCCAGGCCGTCATAGGCGTAGGTCACCGAGCGGCCGTTCGTCTGGGCCGGCAGGACCCGGCCGCGGGCGGGGCGCTTGGAGCCGCGCACCTCGAACATGTCGTGGAAGTCGGCGTCGAATTCCAGGCTGACCGGCAGGATGACCATGTCGCGGCTGTAGTTGACGAAGCGCAGGCGCTCGTACAGCCGCTGGTCCCACAGGAAGCGCTTGCGCTCGACATGGATCGCGCCGTGCGGCGCCGCCGCCCCGCCCAGGGCGGGCAGGGGCTCGTTGGTCGAGTGCGAGGTGAAGAACACGTTGTCCTGCGACACCGCCGCGCTCAGCAGGGCGGGCGCGCGGTTGCCGATCAGCAGGCGCAGCCGCGACAGCAGGCGGGTGTCGTCGTGGAACAGGCCGTCGGCCGCGCCCAGCACGTCGCCGAACGCGTCGGCGACCAGGAAGGTGTCCTTGTCCTTCAGCGCGAACAGCCGGTAGGGAACGCGCGGCTCGCCGGTCTCGCCCTGTTCGACGGCGCCGCTCGGGGTCGGGCCTGGTGTGAGATCGTCCATGTCTTTTGGCCCCTTGCGCTGAGGTCCCTCGAAAACCCGCCGCGCCGCGTCGTCCGCGGCGGGCGGGTTCCAGACTCCTAGAACCTGATCATGTCTCCGACGCGGCGACCGCGCGAAGGCCGGGTCAGGCGCTCTGGGCCAGCGTCAGGCGCGGCGGCGCGGACGCTTCTTCCAGCCGATCATAGAGGTCCAGGTAGCGGCGGGCCATGGCGATCGCCGAGAATCGGGTCTCGAACCGGCTGCGGATCGCCCGGCGGTCGAGGTCCCCAAGGCGCTGCGCGGCGGCGACCGCCTCGTCCTCGCCCCGGACGATGAAGCCGGTCAGGCCGTCCTCGATCACCTCGGGCACCGAGCCGCAGTCATAGGCGATCACCGGCGTGCCGCAGGCCATGGCCTCGATCATCACCAGGCCGAACGGCTCGGGCCAGGCGATGGGGAACAGCAGGGCGTCGGCGCCGCCCAGGAAGTCGGACTTCTGGTGATCGCTGATCTCGCCGATGAACTCGATCAGCGGATGGTCCAGCAGGTGCTCGACCTCGTCGTGGAAATAGGCGCGGTCGGCGGCGTCGATCTTGGCGGCGATCTTCAGGGGTTTGCCCAGGCGCTTGGCGATGGCGATGGCGCGGTCGGGGCCCTTCTCGGGCGAGATGCGGCCGAGGAAGGCGAGATATCCCTCTGATTTCGGTCGGAAATCATAGATCTCCTCGGCCATGCCGTGCAGCACCGTGCCGGCCCAGTTGGCGAAGGGCAGGGGGCGGCGCTGGTGGTCCGAGATCGAGACCAGCGGAAACTGCGGCCAGCGGCGATAGACGCCCGGCAGGTCCTTCAGGTCCAGCCGCCCGTGCAGGGTGGTCAGGGTCTTGCCGGCCATGTCCTCGAACATCGGGAACTGGAGCATGTCGGTGTGGAAGTGGATCACGTCGAAGCGGTGGGCCTGGCGGCGGACCTCGGCCAGCATGGCCATGTGGGCGGCCAGGTCGGACTTGAGCGGGGCCGGATCGAGGCGAATGGCCTGGTCGCGCACCACCACCAGCTCGGCCTTGGTGCGGGCGTCGCCGGAGGCGAACAGGGTGACCTCGTGGCCCAGGTCGACCAAGGCGTCCGTCAGATGCGCGACGACCCGCTCGGTGCCGCCGTAGAAGCGTGGCGGGACGGCTTCGTACAGGGGGGGAACCTGGGCGATCCTCATGGCTGAAATCCTGACGCAGAAAGGCGCGACCGTACGCCACGACGTCGGATCTAACCGCCAGTGTGGCCTTAAGGTTCCGCATCGAAAATAAAGAACCATAAGCTGTCTGAACCGTTCGCCTTCGATGATACGGGCGTTGACGAGCCTGGATCGCGACGGCCATTTGAGGGCGCGCGGACTGGCCGCGCGCAAGCGTACGGCGAGACCTTTCGACGGTGATCAAGTCCTGGACCAAACGTGACGCACTGCTCGGCGGCGCGGTCTCCGTTTTCTCGTTGTCGTCGGCCGTCGCCCAGATCCAGAATCCGCCCCTGGTGCGGGCCCCGCAGCGGGCCCCCCAGCAGCCGGCGACGCCGCCGCCGACCAGCGTGGCGCTGCGGTCCGACCAGATCGAGCTGCTGCTCCGCGTCTTGACCCAGGCCTACACCCACGGCTTCGAGCCGGCCGCCTTCGCGCCGGAGCCCGTCCTGCCGCTGCTGAACGCCCGCGACGCGGCTACGCGCCAGGCCGGACAGGCCCAGCTGATCGGCCTGACCCTGCGCTACGCCAAGTCGGTGCGCACCGGCCGCCTGGCGCCGGACGCCTTCCTCGGCGAATGGGGCCTGCGCCCCGCGCCCTATGATCCGGGGCCGGATTTCATCCAGGCCGCCGCCCAGGACCGCCTTGGTCCGTGGCTGGACAGCCTGCCGCCGCCCTATACCGGCTACCAGACCCTGCGGAAGGGCCTGGCGACCTATCGGGACATCGCCGCGGCCGGCGGCTGGAAGACGCTCGCGGCGGGCGAGCCGCTGAAGTTGGGCGCGACCGGCGATCCGCGCATCGCCGCCCTGGAGGCTCGGCTGGCGGTCGAGGACGCGACGGTGGCTGTCGACAGGGCCCCGGTGTTCGACGCGGCCCTGCAGCAGGCGCTGATGCGGGCCCAGAAGCGCTTCGGCCTCAACCCCGACGGCGGCCTGGGGCCGATGACCCTGGCGGCGCTGAACGTGCCGGTCGAGCGGCGGATCGACCAGATCCTGGCCAACATGGAGCGCTGGCGCTGGCTGCCCCAGCAGCTGCCGGCCGACCGTATCCAGGTCAACATCGCCGCCGCGGTGATGAGCGTCTTCCACGACGACGCCCCGAACCTGACCATGCGGGCGGTGACCGGCCGTCCGGGCGACGAGACGCCGATGCTGCAGTCGACGATCCGCTCGATCGTGCTCAATCCGCCATGGAACGTGCCGTCGTCGATCGCGGCCAAGGAGCTGTGGCCTAAGGAGCGGGCCAGTCCCGGCTATCTGAAGCGCAACGACTTCATCGTCATCTCGACCGGCGAGGGGACCTCGCGCCTGCAGCAGAAGGCCGGGCCCAAGGCCGCCCTGGGCCTGGTGAAGTTCGACTTCGACAATCCCTATGGCGTCTATCTGCACGACACGCCCAGCCGCTCGAAGTTCGCCAGCTTCAGCCGCCTGGCCAGCCATGGCTGCGTGCGTCTGGAGAAGCCGATCCCGCTGGCCAAGCAGCTGCTGGCCTCCAGTCCCGACTGGCAGCCGGACGTGGTCGACGCCACCCTGGCCTCGGGCAAGACGGTGCGCGCGCCCCTGGCCCAGCCCATCGCCGTATTTCTGCTCTACTGGACGGCCTATATGACCCCGGACGGGCAGATGAACTTCCGCGACGACCCGTATGGCTGGGATAAGGAGCTGGTGCTGCGTATCGCCGCAGGACGCCCCGGCCCAGCTTGACCCACGGCGTCGCGTAAGGCCTCTTCCCGGGCAGCAGCCTTTCGTTGCGGCCGGTCTTCCGTTCGGAGGGCTGTGGCCGTTTCGTAAAGACTCTGGCGTTTTAGTGCTCGGGTGAGGGGGCGCCAAGTGCGGCGATCCAGCCTTCCGGCGTCTCGCGAGGTCAGTCCGGGGAAGCGTAATCATGATCGAACGACGCAAGCTGTTGGGGCTTGGCCTCGGCGTGCTCGGCGCGAGCGTGGTCGGGCCGATGGCGGCCTTCGCCCAATCCAAGCTGGGGGGAGCCGATCCGATCGGCGATCTCCTGCAAAGCCAGTCGGACCTCGCGGAGGGCCTGCCCGCCGAAGGCCTTCCAGCCCCGACCGTCGCGCCGGTCGCGCCTCCGGTCGCCCGCGCCTCCGCGGCCTCGCACGCGCCCCGCTGGCTGAAGCTGCACAACATCCACACCCAGGAAAAACTGGAAGCCGTCTATTTCGACAAGGGCGAGTACGTGCCCGACGCCGTCCAGGCCCTGGACAGGGTGCTGCGCGACTATCGCACCGGCGACGTCTATTCGATGCGTCCAGAGCTGTTCGACACCCTGTCGGCCTTGGCCCAGAAGACCGAGACCAAGTCGCACTTCCAGGTGATCTCCGGCTACCGCTCGCCGCGGACCAACGCCATGTTGCACGAACGCAGCGGCCAGGTCGCCAAGCGCAGCCTGCACATGGACGGCAAGGCCATGGATGTCTATCTGGAGGATGTCGCTCTGGATCGTCTGAGGGCCGCGGCCCTGGATCTCGGACGCGGCGGCGTGGGTTATTACCCCGTCAGCAATTTCGTCCATCTCGACGTCGGGCCTGTCCGGCGTTGGGTCGGCTCCTAAGAGGGCCGCGGATCAGAGGAAAGCCCGGATGGCCAAGGCCGAACGTCACAGCAACCCGTTCGGATGGATTCTTCTGGGCGCGCTGGTCGGGGCCATCGCCACCGCCGGCGTCCTGCTGATGGCCTCGTCGATGGACTTCGACCGCGGCTACCAACAGGGGCCCAGCGAAATCCGCACGGCCGCCGACGACGCGGCCGCCGTGGCCGCCGCCGCCCGGCCCGCCCGCGTGGCCGCCGCTCCCAAGCCCGAAGCGCCGCCGCCCGTCGTCACCGTCCCACCGCCCGCCGCCGCCGTCGAGCCGCCGCCGGTCGACGCCCAGATGGCCGACGACGCCGCCGCCGCCGGCATGACCTCGCGGGCGAACTCGGAACAGCCGACGAACTAGGACCTCGTCAGGCGGCCCTGTCCTGCGAGGCGTCCTTGGCCTTGGCCAGGAGGTCCCGCCCCGCGACGTGGCGCATGACCGCCAGGGCCTCCTCCAGCGCATCGATGCGTTCGACCTGTTTGAGGACGAGGCGTTCCAGATCCTGCAGGCGTTCTTCGATGATGTCCTTCATGGCGTCCTCCGCGCGCTGACCGCCTATCGAGCGCTCGCGACCCCCGCGGGTCAAGCTCTGTGCGCTTGCACCTGAAATGCAAAAGGGCCCCGGAGCGATCCGGGGCCCTTTCTCGATCCAGGCTCGCGGCCCTACGACTTCGGCGCGACCATCGGCGGCAGCTTGCCGGCGGCGGCCTTCATGGCCTCGTGCTGGGCCGGGGGCAGGGGGATCAGGCCGCGGCCCTGCAGGTAGCCGCCCCGGCCGGTCGCGGAGTCGGACGCGAACTCGGCGATGAACTCCTTCAGGCCCGGGGTCACCCCGACCTGGTCCTTCTTGACGTAGAGATAGAGCGAGCGCGACAGCGGGTACTGGCCGCTGGCGATCGTCTGGGCCGAGGGCTTCACGCCGTTGACGGCCGCGCCCTTGATGCGGTTGGCGTTCTCCTCGAGGAAGCTGTAGCCGAACACGCCCAGGGCGCCCGGGGTCTTCTCGATGGTGCCGACGATGGCGTTGTCGTTCTCGCCGGCGTCGACCCAGCCGCCGTCCGTGCGCAGGGGATCGACCTTGGCCTTGAAGGCCTTCTCGTCCTTCTCGGCCAGGGCCTTGGCGGTGGGGAACTTCTTGGCGCCGCCCTCGATGGCCAGCTCGATGAAGGCGTCGCGGGTGCCCGAGGTGGGCGGCGGGCCGTAGACCAGGATGCGGTTGGCCGGCAGGCCGGCGCCGACGTCCTTCCAGGTCTTGTAGGGGTTGGCCACGAACTGGCCGCCGCGCAGCACGTTCTGGCCCAGGCCCAGATACAGGTGCTCGACCTTGAAGCTGTAGTCGGGCGACTTCTTGTCCATGGCCACGACGATGCCGTCGAAGCCGATCTTCAGCTCGACGATGTTGTTGACGCCCTTGGCCTTGCAGGCCTCGAACTCGGACTTCTTCATCGGGCGCGAGGCGTTGGCGATGTCGGGGAACTTCTCGCCCATGCCGCCGCAGAACATCTTGATGCCGCCGCCGGTGCCCAGGCTCTCGATCTTGGGCGACTTCTTGCCCGTCTTCTTGGCGAAGTTCTCGGCGGTGCGGGTGGAGAAGGGGAACACGGTCGAGGAGCCGGCGGCCCAGACATAGTCGCGGGCGGCGTGGGCGCTGGACGCGCCGGCCAGCAGGCCAAGCGCCGCGGCGGCTCCGAGCAGGGTCTTCATGGGGGACATTCCTACTTTCGAGAGGGCGAGAAGGAGGGGCGAACGAACTGTACGTCCTTTGCCGCCGTCATTTGTCACAGTTTGGCGACAGATTTGCGACAGCGTCCGTTCACGGACGATCGCGCGAGGCGCCGGAGCCGCCTGGGAGAGGCTGCGTCAGACGGTCGCGCCGCCGGCCGCGGCCGAGTCAACCAAGCGGCAACCATGATCCTCGCATCCTTCCGGGCGAGGAGGCCTCTTCCATGTCCGTCATGTCCGCGTTCGCCACGTTCCGCAGCCTTGCCTTCCTGTCGGTCATCACCTGCGGCCTGGTCACGGCCGCCTGGGACGGCCTGAGGGCCACGCCCTGGGTCTACGACCGGGATCGCGGCGACGTCGTCTGGATCGACACCAGCGCGCGCTGACCATCCCGCGCCTGCGCTTTTGGCGGCGCCTTGTGCGCGGTGGATCAAGTTTCTTGACCTTCGTCGTGCGAAAAGGGGCGGCGACTGAGCAAGAACCGGGCGCTGGAGACATTTCCTTCAAAATGTCAGAGGGCGATCCGGCCAGCCGGCGGCGACTGGGCGATGGTGGTTCTCAAGAGGCGTCGTCCTGGGGATAGTCACCGCGGGTGATGGGCGCGACGACCTCGAACGAGGACGTCATGTCGAACCAACGGCTTTTGATGGCGGGATCTTCCGTCGCTGTTCTGCTCGCCCTGTCCGTCGCCGCGTCGCCCGCCTTCGCCGCCGATCCGGCGGCCGACCCGGCCGACGCCTCGACCGCGGTCGACGAGATCGTGGTCAAGGCGCGCGACAAGGCCGGCCTGTTGGAGACCAAGCCCAACAACACCGTGTTCGGCCTGGACAAGCCGCTGCTGGAGACGCCGCGCTCGGCCAGCTTCGTCAGCGACACCACCCTGCAGCGCTACGGCATCGAGACCATCGACGGCCTGACCGCCGTCTCGCCCGGGACCTACACGGCCAGCTTCTACGGCGTGCCCGGCGCGCTGAACATCCGCGGCACCCTGGCCGAGAACTATTTCCGCGGTTTCAAGCGCATCGAGAACCGCGGCACCTATTCGACCCCGATCGGCGCGGCCGACCAGATCCAGATCGTGCGCGGCCCGCCCACCCCGATCTACGGCTCGGGCAAGGTGGGCGGCATGCTCAACTTCATCCCCAAGTCCGGGAAGAACGAGGGCGGCTATCTCAGCGAGCCGACCGGCGAGGTCACGGCGACCTTCGGGTCCTACAACCGCAAGAACGCCACCGCGCAGCTCGGCCTGCCGGTGAACCTCGGCCCCGTGACCGGCGGCGTCTACGCCTATGGCGAGGTCGAGGACAGCCACAGCTACTACAAGGGGATCTATCCGCGCCGCCAGACCGGCGAGATCTCGGCCGACTTCGACCTGGGCAATGGCTGGAGCACCGCCTTCGGCGGCATGAAGTACCACTCGGACGGCGACGTGCAGACGCCCGGCTGGAACCGCCTGACCCAGGACCTCATCGATAACCGGAACTACACGACGGGCCGCGACACCAGCCTGGTCGACAGCGACGGCAACGGCCGCCTGACCCTGAACGAGATCAGTGGCAACAGCGCCAACCCGTACTATTACGACCCGACGTTCAAGCCGCTCTACATCCCGTACTACGGCTTCTACAACACCGACGCCGCCCATATCCTGGACGCCGGGGTAGGCACGGTGAAGCTGTCGCCGCGCACGGTCTATATCAGCCCGGCCGACTTCTCCAAGACCGACACCAACACCCTCTATTTCGACCTGGCCAAGGCCCTGTCGCCCGACAGCAACATCAAGGCCCAGCTGTTCTACGACGACCAGGAGAACAAGCGCTTCGTCTCGTACGGCTATCCGGCCTGGTTCAAGAGCTCGGTGTGGGAAGCCCGCGTCACCTACGACTTCGCCAACGAGTTCATGGACGGGGCGGTCAAGGCCAAGTCGTTCGTCGGCGCCGCGTACCGCGACTTCTCCGGCCGCCGGCGCGAAAGCTACAACAGCGGCGTGATCGCCCTGGACCGCCGCGACATCAGCTTCGGCGCCACGGCCACCGACATCATCGACAGCCCGTTCACCACCGAGACCGGCGCTGGGGTGCTGGGCCTGGCCTGGGAAAACGACAACAAGTCCGACTGGAGCCAGAAGGGCGTGTTCTTCATGACCGACGTGACGGTCGCGGAGAAGCTCAACCTGATGGTCGGCGGCCGCTGGGACGACTACGACGTCACCTCGCACGACACCGGGGTGCTCAGCTACCAGGTCGCCGGCGAGCAGAAGGCCGGCAAGGACAAGTTCACCTACACCGCCAGCGCCACCTACAAGGCCCCGGGCGGGGTGATGCCCTACATCACCTACGCCAAGGCCTCGGCCCTGGAGATGAGCCAGGCCGGCGACGTGGCCGCCAGCCTGGTGGCCGACGCCAGCGACGCCTGGCTGTCGGACAGCGACCTGGCCGAGGCCGGGGTCAAGTTCCAGTGGCTGAAGGGCACGCTGGTCGGCTCGCTGGCCGGCTACCGCCAGAACCGCACCCAACTGACCGGCATCACGGGCACGCCGACCGGCACCCGGGCCAAGGGCGTGGAGCTGGAGGTCCGCTGGCTGGCCAGCGAGAACTTCAGCTTCACCTTCTCGGGCAACACCCAGCACACCACCGTCAAAGGACCCGACAACTCGTTCCAGTACATCCCGGCCTACACCGCCGGCGTGCCGGGCTCGCAGGCGTTCGGGGGAACCTATGTGGTCTGGGCGTTCAGCGGCCTGCCGGGCCGGGCGGGCGACTATGACTACACCCTGATCCCCAAGTCGGTGGTCAGCCTGTACGGCGCCTACACCAGCGACGACCACGCCTGGGGCAAGGTCGGCGGCACGCTGGGCGTCACCCACGTGACCAAGACCGCGGGCACCGTGCAGAACGCGGTGACCTACCCGGCCTACTATGTCGCCAACGCCTCGGCCTATTACGAGTACGGGCCGTACACGGTGACGGCCAATATCGATAACCTGTTCGACAAGCTCTACTTCACGCCCGACGCCGACAGCTACGCCAACCTCGGCGCGCTGCCCAGCAAGGGCCGGGAGTGGCGCGTGACCCTGTCGCGCAAGTTCTAGTTCCCCGTCCCGCGCCCCCAAGTCTCAAGGGATTGGGAACGGGGCGCGGGATCCGCTTTGACGGAGGCATACGGCCCATGTCGACGACGATCCCGTGGAGGTCCTGGCTGCTGCTCGGCGCGCTGAGCCTGCTGCTGTTCCTGATCACCGCCTCGACCTTCTCGTCGCTGGGCGTGGTGCTGCCGGCGATGATCCAGGAGAACGGCTGGAGCTTCTTCCACGGCTTCCTGGGTTTCACCCTGCTGGGCGCGTTCTGCGGGGCCTCGTCGAAATTCCCCGCCATCCTGATCCGCAAGATCGGCGTGCGCGGCGCCATCCTGGCCGGCTCGGCGGTGATGGTCGCGGGCTTCGCCTGCCTGGCGCTGTCGCCGGGGCTGCTGGTCTATTGGCTGGGCACGGCGTTGCTGGGCGCGGGTTATCAGATGATGGCCCTGATCCCCGGCACCCACGTGCTGTCGATGCTGTTCAAGAAGCGCGCCCTGCCGTTCGGGATCTATTTCACCATCGGTTCGCTGGGCGGAGTCGCCGGTCCCTGGATGGTGGTGACGGGCATGGCCGCGGCCCATGGCGGCTGGCGGCCCTACTGGTGGGCCCAGGCCGCGGCTTCGGTGGTGGTCGGCGCCCTGTGCGCGGCCCTGGTCGGCGGCCGCGCCTGGCTGGAAGCCGCCGCCGTGGAGACCGACAAGGCCGTGGCCGAGGATATCCAGGCGGCTCCCGCCAATACCAAGGTCTATCGCACCGCCGTCGACTGGACGGTGAGGGAAGCGGTCCGCACCCCGCAGTTCTGGGTGATCATGGCCGCCTATTTCGCCCACCTGCTGGGCGGGGTGACCGCCGTCAGCCTGGCGCCCACCCATCTGAGCGAGCTGCACGTGGCCTCGGCGGTGGCGATCACGGCCATCAGCCTGGAATCCCTGATGCAGGTGGCGGCCCGGATGGGCGGCGGCCTGCTGGGCGACCGCGTCGATCCACGCTGGCTGCTGGCCGGCGCCCAAGGGATGATGGCCGTCGGCCTGCTGGCCCTGGGCCACGCCACCAGCTGGCCGCTGCTGATGCTGTTCGCCGTGGGGGTGGGGATCGGGTTCGGCCTGACGGTGCTGGCGGTCAGCATCCTCCTGCTCAACTACTATGGTCGCAAGAACAACCTGGAGATCTTCTCCCTGGTCTGCCTGGTGGGCGCGGTCTCGGCCCTGGGCCCGGTGGTCGGCGGCCAGATGCGCGACCGGCTGGGCAGCTTCACGCCAACCTTCCAGGTGTGCGCCGCCATAATCGGCGTAATCTTCGTGGCCGCCTGTTTCATGCGGCCACCGCGCAAAATCACCGCACAAGAGCCGGTCGCCGAACCGGTCCCCGATATGCTCCAAGACGCCGCGTAAAGGAGGAAGCGCCATGTTCCACAGTCCATCCAAGCACAAGGACTTCGGGGTCTTCCTGCCGGTCGCCAACGGCGGCTGGATCATCTCCAAGACCACCCCGGTCCTCGACGGCCTCTACCAGCAGAACCGGGCCGCGGCGGTCACCGCCGACCAGGTCGGCATGGACTTCGTGATGTCCATGGGCAAGTTCCGCGGCTTCGGCGGCGAGACCGACCACTGGGGCACGGCCCTGGAGTCCGTGACGATGATGGCCGGCATCGCCGAGGCCACCAAGAACGTCCGCATCTGGGCCACTATCCATCCGCTGCTGCAGAACCCGGCCGTGGCGGCCAAGATGATCGCCACCCTGGACCACATCAGCGGCGGCCGGGCGGGGCTGAACATCGTGGCCGGCGCCTACAAGGGCGAGTTCGACCAGATGGGCGCCTGGGACGACAGCCTGTCCCACGACGACCGCTACGCCCTGACCGAGGAGTGGACCACGGTCGTCAAGCGACTGTGGGCCGAGGACAGCGTCGACTTCGCGGGCAAGTTCTTCACGATGAAGGACTGCCAGTCCAAGCCCAAGCCGCTGGCCAAGCCGCGTCCCGAGATCGTCTGCGCGGGCATGTCCGATCGCGGCTTCCAGTTCTCGGTGCGCGAGGCCGACGCCTGCTTCATCGGCGGCCGCACGCCCGATGAACGCCGCGACGCCTCCCTGCGCGCCAAGACGGCCGCCGAGGCCATGGGCAAGACGATCAAGACCTACGCCATGTGCACGGTGGTCCACGGCGACACCGACGCCAGGGCGGCCGCGATGGTCGAGCACTACAAGGACGGGGCCGACATGGGCGCGATCCTGGCGATGCTGGCCAGCTGGGGCGTGCCGGCCGAGAAGCTCGACACCGTCGCCAGGCAGCAGGGCGCGTTCATGACCCACACCGTGGTCGGCGCGCCGTCCACCTGCGCGGCCCAGATCGAGGAGTTCGTCACCTACTGCGAGCTGGACGGACTGATGCTGATCTTCCCGGACTATGTGGAGGGCCTGACCATGTTCGGGGCCGACATCCTGCCGGGCCTGCGGGCGGTCTATTCGTGAGCGCGACGACGGAAACGGCCGACGGCTTGGCCGCCTGGATCGCGCCGGGGCGCACGGCCGTGCTGGTGGTCGACATGCAGGTCGACTTCGCCTCGCCGGACGGGGCGCTGGGCGGCTTCATCGACCTGGGCGTGGTCGAGCCGGCCCTGGCGGCGGCCGACACGCTGGTCGCCGACGCCCGCGCGGCCGGCGTGCCGGTGGTGTTCGTCGGCCTCTGGACCACGCCCGAGACCGACTCCTCGGCGTGGAACGAGCGCCTGCGCCGTCGCGGCGGAAACCCGGACGTCGACGCGGCCCTGTGCCGGGCCGGGCAGGTGGGATCCGAGTTCTACGGGCCGCGGCCGGCGCCGGGCGAACTGGTCGTCCACAAGACCCGCTACAGCGGCTTCGTCGGCACCGACCTGGACATGCAACTGACCCGGATGGGCGTCGACACCCTGGTGGTGGCGGGCCTGACCACCGAGTGCTGCGTCGACAGCACCGTCCGCGACGCCTTCGACCTGGATTACCACGTGTTCGTCGCCGCCGACGCCTGCGCCGCCTACGAGGCGGACATCCATGAGGCGTCACTGAAGGTGATGGCGCTGAACAGCGCGATCCTGACCGACACGGCCGCCGTGGCGGCGGCATGGGCGGCCAGATGATCCTTCACCCCCACAAAGTCCTGTCATCCCGGACAAGCGCGAAGCGCGCGGATCGGGGACCGACGCGTGAGCTCGGCGCTTCCGGCGGTCCCGGATCTTCGCTGCGCTACGTCCGGGATGACAATTCAGTAGAGGACGCCTGAGCATGGCCGACGGATTTCCGCCGCTGGGGGCCGCCGCGCCCTACCAGGTCACCGACCAGGACCGCGCCGCGATCGCCGCGGCGATCAGCCAGGACGAGCTCGTCGAACTGGCCCTGACCCTGGGCAACATCCCCGCGCCGTCGGGCAAGGAACTGGAGGTCGCCAACTACGTTCACGACTGGATGGCGCGCGAGGGCTTCTCGCCGCGCAAGGTCGGGGCCACGCCTGAGCGGCCCAACATCATCGGCACGCACGGCGGCAAGGGCGTCGGCAAGAACCTGCTGTTCACCGCCCACCTCGACACCGAGGCGCCGACCTGGAACCCGGACCTGGACGCCTACAAGTACGCCCCCGAGACCATCGCCAATCCCGAATGGGAAAAGTGCTGGCTGGAGGACGGCAAGCTCTACGGCTATCCGATCGCCAACGATCGCGGCCCGATGAGCTGCTTCCTGATCGCCGCCAAGGCGCTGAAGACGGCCGGCTACGAGCTGGCGGGCAAGATGTACCTGACCGCCTGTCCCGGCGAGATCGGACCCGAGCCGATCGAGGAGCACCGGGGCGTGGCCTATATGGGCAAGGACATCGGGGCCCACTACCTGTTCCACCACGGCGGGGTGGCGCCGGACTACGCCATCGCCGCCGAGGGCTGCGACTTCGGCCTGACCTGGGTCGGGTGCGGCTATGCGGTGTTCCGCTTCCAGGTCTGGGGGGAGGGCGTGTTCACGCCCCTGCTGGAGCATCCCGAGACGGCGGCCCAGCACCCCAACCCGATCTACAAGATCGGCAGGCTGACCGACGCCATCCACGCCTGGAGCGGCGCGTACGAGAAGGCCAGCCGCTACGACAGCCCCGGCGGGGTGGCCCAGCCCAAGTCGCAGATCGCCTCGATCCGCGGCGGCATCCCGTTCGCCTTCGGGGCCGGCACCGAGTTGGTGAACCTCTATCTCGAGGTCGGCCTGACCCCGAAGCAGAAGGTGGCCGACATCCAGCATGCGCTGGAGGCCATGGTCCGCGAGGCGGGCCTGGGCCGCATCGACATCGAGCCGGTGGTCGTGCGCCACGGCTTCGAGGCCGACGCCCGCGAGGTGGCCCCGCTGGTCGCCGCCGTCGACGACGCCACCAAGCTGAGCCTGGGCCATCCGGTCGCCCTGGCCAACCCGGTCTATTCCAGCATGTGGCGCGACCACAACGTGTTCAACATGCACCGCATCCCGGCCATCACCACGGGCTTCCGCCGCTGGCGGCCCACGCCCCAGGACCTGGTCGACAGCGCCCTGGTCTACGCCCTGACGGCCCTGGCCGTCTGCGGCCGGGCCAGCCCCGACGAGAGCGCCCGGCGCCCGGCCTCGGCGGTCTATCCCGACAATCCGTTCGGGGACGCCCAGCCATGAGCCTCGCCGTCAGGGACCTGGCGCCCGAGCCGCACGACTTCCGCAAGGCCATGGGCAGCTTCGCGGCGGGGGTGACCGTGGTCACCGTCCGCCACGACGGCCGGCTGGTGGGAACCACCGTCAGCGCCTTCAGCTCGGTGTCGATGGACCCGCCGCTGGTCATGGTCTGCCTCAAGCGCGACAGCCGCACCCTGGCGGCGCTGGGCCAGGCCGGGAGCTTCTGCGTCAACATCCTGGCCAGCGACCAGGGCGATCTGGCCTGGCGCTTCGCCAAGAGCGGGGCCGACGACCGCTTCGCCCTGACCGCCGTGGAGTCCGGGGTCTGCGGCCATCCGCTGCTGGCCGGCGCGGTCGCCTCGGTCGAATGCGACCTGCACGCCGCCCACGATGGCGGCGATCACGAGATCCTGGTCGGCCGCGTCCTGCGTGTCGCGATCGACGAAGCCAAGACCCCGCTCGTCTATGTGCGCGGCGGCTTTCTCAACGCCTAAGGGAGCGGTTCACATGACCTATGACGTACTCGACGTGAAGCCGATGACCCGTCGGATCGGCGCGGAGATCTTCGGCGTCGACCTGGGGCGGCCACTGAGCAACCGGCAGTTCGAGGAGATCCATCAGGCCCTGACCCAGCATCAGGTGATCTTCTTCCGCGACCAGGAGATGGACCACGAGGCCCACAAGGAGCTTGGCCGCAGGTTCGGGAACCTGGCCATCCATTCCGGCGTGCCGGGCCTGCCCGAGCATCCCGAGATCGTCGCCATCCACGCCGACGCCAACTCCAAGTTCGTGGCCGGCGAGAACTGGCACTCGGACCTGACCTGCGACCCCGAACCGCCCCTGGGCAGCATCCTCTACATGAAGGTCCTGCCCGAGGACGGCGGCGACACCTGCTTCGCCAGCATGTACGCGGCCTACGAGACCCTGTCGGACAGGATGAAGGCCTATCTGGAGGGGCTATCGGCGGTGCATGACGCCAATCCGGTCTACAAGGCGATCTTCCCGGACATCGACCGCACGTACAATTGCTCGACCCATCCGATCGTCCGCACCCATCCGGTCAGCGGCCGCAAGAGCCTGTTCGTCAACCCGTCGTACACGACCCACGTCGCCGGCGTGTCCAAGGCCGAGAGCACGGCGATCCTCAACTTCCTCTACCAGCACGCCTCGAACCCGGACTTCCAGGTGCGCTTCCGCTGGCGGAAGAACTCGGTGGCCTTCTGGGACAACCGCTGCACCTGGCACCAGGCGATCTGGGACTATTTCCCGGATACGCGGACGGGCTACCGGGTGACGGTGGCGGGCGACCGGCCGTTCTAGGCTTCATATCGGTTGTCATCCCGGAAGCGCGCAGCGCTGTCCGGGACCCAGGGGACTGGGCGGATGCGGCGCGGTTCACCTGGATCCCGGCTCTACGCCGCGCTTCGGCCGGGATGACAACCCTTGGGGACATCGCATGAACCCGCGGAACCATCGCATCCTCCTGGTCGGCGCGGCCGGCGGCATAGGCTCGGCGATCCGCCAGGGCCTGGCCCGTCGCTACGGCTTGATGCGCCTGGCCGACATCGCGCCGATGACGCCGGCCGGGCAGGGCGAGGAAGCCGTCCGCGCCGACCTGCTCGACATCCCCTCGCTGGTCGCCGCCATGGCCGGCGTCGACACGGTGATCCACATGGCCGGCGTGCCGGTCGAGCCGGAGGCCGACGCCTGGGCCCAGGTGCTGCCGGCCAACATCATCGGCGTCCGTAATCTGTTCGAGGCGGCGCGGCTGGCGGGCGTGAAGCGGGTGCTGTTCGCGTCCTCGCACCATGCGGCGGGCTTCCATCGCCGCGACACGCCGACGGCGCAGACCCTGGTCCCGCGCCCCGACAGCTACTACGGCGTCAGCAAGGTGTTCGGCGAGGCCATGGGCAGGATGTACGCCGACAAGTTCGGCCTGCAGGTGCTGTCCCTGCGGATCGGCGCCTATCGCGCGGCGCCGACCGAGCCGCGCCACCTGTCGGTCTGGATCAGTCCGCGTGACATGGTCGAGCTGGTCCGCTGCGGCGTCGAGGCGGGCGACTTCGGCTACGCCGTCGTCTACGGGGTTTCGGCCAACACCCGGAATTTCTGGGACAATCGGGAAGCCGCGTTCCTGGGCTACGCGCCGCAGGACGACGCCGAGGCCTGGAGCGCGGCGATCCTGGCCGCCGGTCCGGAAGACCCGGTCGCCGCGCCGTTCCAGGGCGGCTGGTACTGCGCCAGGGACTTCGTGGGCGCGCCGGATCGTGTCGAGGACGGACGCCTCCGGGCCCCGACCCCCGGCGCCCCGGTTTGACAAGCCGCCTGGTCGCCTTTCAAAACAGGGGGAGCGGTCGGGAGCAGCGCCGGTGAAGTCGTGTCGGTTTCTCGCCTGCCTGGGCGTGGTTCTCCTGGGCCTGCTCGCGGTGTCGCGGGCCGGGGCCGCGGTCGCTCCTCCCGTCCAGGTCTTCGCCCAGGCTCCCGTCGAGGTCCGGGCTCCCGCGCCGCCCCGGCCGACGGTCGCCAGCGATGGGGTGACCCACCTGGCCTACGAGCTGCATGTCAGCAACGTCTACAAGGACACCGGCCCGCTGACCCTGCGGCGGGTGAGCGTCTATGCCGACGACGACGCCACGCCGCTGGCCAGTTTCGTCGACGCCCAGGTCAACGACCTGCTGGCCCATCCGGCCGACGTGGCGCGCGACGGTGTTCCGGTCCAGGGCGGCGAGCGGGTGGTGCTGTTCCTGTGGCTTGGCCTGCCGGCCGGCGCCAAGCCGCCGAGGATCCTGCGCCATCAACTCGAGTTCCGTCCCCAGGCCGGGCCGGAGCAACAGGTCGACGGGGTTCGCACGCCCGTCGACGCCACGCCGCCGATCGTCATCGGCCCGCCGCTGGGCGCGGGGCGCTGGCTGGCCCACGAGGGGCCGGGCAATCACCTGTCCCACCACTGGGGCAGCCTGGTGGCCGCCAACGGCCGGGTCACCATCCCGCAGCGCTACGCCATCGACTTCTTCGGGCTGGACGGGACGGGGCACGCCGTGCGCGCCGACCTCGACAAGCTGACCGAGTCGGCGAGCGCCGACTGGGCGGGGTTCGGTGCGCCGGTGCTGGCCGTGGCCGACGGCGTGGTGCGCGACGCCCGCGACGGCAAGCCCGACAACAGGCCGATGACCAGCCCGCCCACGCCCGCCGAGCTGACCACCCGGTCGCTGATGGGCAATTTCGTGGTGCTGGAGATCGCGCCCAGGGTCTTCGTGTCCTACGCCCACCTCCAGCCCGGCAGCCTGACCGTCAAGGCCGGCGACCGGGTGAAGCGCGGCGCGGTGATCGGGCGCCTGGGCCAGTCGGGCGCCGCCAACGCGCCCCACCTGCATTTCCAGGTCACCGACGCGCCGACCTTCGAGGAGTCCGAGGGCCTGCCCTTCGTCATCGACCGTTTCGACCGCCTGGGCGCGGTCGGCATCAGCGGCGCGCTGGACCGGACGACGAAGGTCCTGCTCGGCCCGGCGTCGGCGCGGCGGGACCAGACGCCGCTGGACGGAGACGTGCTGGAGTTCCGGTGACCGTGACGCGGTGGTCTATTCCCGCGTGAACGCCGCCGGGATCTCGGGGTTCGCGCCCGCCTTGCCCCACAGCACGATCTCGTTGCCCCACGGGTCGCGGAAGGCATGGTTGTAGCCGTTGAACTCGGCCCAGTAGTGGTCGCGCCACAGCAGGGCGGCGCCCAGCGCCGCGGCGGCAGCCAGGATGCGGTCGGCGCTGTCGTCGTCGCCGATCAGCACCCAGATCCGCGGCTTGCGGCCGTCGGCCGATAGGTGGCGGGGCTCGACGCCGGCGGGGTCGGGATGGGGGCGGGCGTTGGCGGCCTTGAAGATCCCCAGGTGCAGGTTGCCGATCTCGCTGTCGGTCCCGTCGCTCTTCTTGAAGAAGCCGCCGGGCACCATGCGGTGGTACTCGCCCTTGGGGCGGGCGTCGTTCTCCCAGCCGAACACCTCGGCGTAGAACTTGCCGGCGGCGTCCGGGTCGTCGGAGGCCAGGTCGACGAAGATCAGGGTGTTGGTCACGGGCGGTCCCTTATTTGGCGTAGCCGATGGACAGGGTCAGGTCTTTCCAGGCGTCGATATCGGCCTGGAGGCCGGCGGCGGCGTAGCCGGCGTACTTCAGCGCGTCCTCGCCCAGCAGCAGATGCAGGGGCGGGGCGGGCTCGTCGGCGATGCGCAGGACGGCCTGGGCCGCCTTGGCCGGATCGCCCGGCTCGTGGCCGGCGTGGTCGGCCATGATCCGCTCGGCGTCGCGGGCCAGGCCGTCATAGTCGGCGATCTTGGTGGCGACGACGGCCTTGGAGCCGCCGGCGAAGTCGGTGCGCAATCCTCCCGGCGCGACATTGGTGACCTTGATCCCCAGCTCCGCCACCTCGGCGGCCAGGGTCTGGGTCAGGCCCTCCAGCGCCCACTTGCTGGCGCAATAGACCCCAGTGCCGGCCCAGACCGCCAGGCCCGAGACCGAGGTGATGTTGATGACCCGCCCGGCGCGGCGCGCGCGCATCGCCGGCAGCACCGCCTTCAGCATCGCCAGGGGGCCGATCACATTGGTCTCGAACTGGGCGCGGACCTCGTCGAGCGAGGCTTCCTCGACCGCTCCGACCAGGCCGTAGCCGGCGTTGTTGACCAGGATGTCGATCGGGCCCGCCGCCTCGGCCCGGGCGACGCCCGCGCGGACGGCCGCCTCGTCGGTGACGTCCAGCACCAGGGCGCGGCCGCCCAGCCGCTCGAACGCCTCGGCGGCCTGGGCCTTGCGGACCGTGCCGAACACGACGTCGCCGCGCGCGATGGCCGCCAGGGCGATCTCGCGCCCGAGCCCGCCGGACACGCCGGTGATCAGCCAGGTTTGGGTCATCTTACGCTCTCAATTTCGTTGTCATCCCGGCCGTAGCGAAGCGAAGAGCCGGGACCCAGGGCCACCGCAGCGCGCCGGCCCTGGGTCCCGGACAGCCTCTACGAGGCTTCCGGGATGACAACAGTAGGTGCGGGAAAGGAGAAGGGCTCAATACGGCTTGTCGCCCTTCACCCACAGTCGATGCATGGTCCGGAAGTACTTGGTGTCGTCGTACAGCGTGCCGGTGTGCAGGGTGCAGCGGTTGTCCCACATCAGCAGGTCGCCCTTGGCCCACTTGTGGCGATAGACGAAGTCGTCGCCGGTCATGAACTCGACCAGCTCGTTGATCAGGGCCAGGCCTTCGGGGCCGGGTTTGCCGATCACCTCGGTCACCGTGCCCGTCGAGGGCCACAGCGCCTTGCGGCCGTCGGCGGGATGGGTGCGGATCAGCGGGTGGTCGACGTCGGGATTGGCCGCCGCCATCTCGGGCGACAGGATCTGCGCCCCGAACTCGCGCGTGGCCATGAAGTGCTTGTAGCTGTGGTGCAGGCGCAGCGGCGAAAGCTCGGCCTGCTTCTCCGGCGGCAGGGCGTTCCAGGCGGCGCAGCCGTCGGCCAGCAGGGTGTCGGAGCCCTCGTCGGGCACCTCCACCGCATAAAGCATGGTCAGCATCACCGGCTCGGGCTTGTAGCTGTAGTCGGTGTGCCAGCCGACCCCGTCGTTGTGGGCGCCGATCGGCTTGCCGTCCACCACGCGGTTGCTGAGGATGAAGATCTTCGGATAGCCGGGCAGGGTGAAGCGGGTCTGGGTGTGGTCTTCCGGTTCGCCGAACCGGCCGATGAAGCGCATCAGGTCGTCCGGAGCCATCACCTGGTCGCGCAGCACGACGGCGCCGTGGCGGTGGAAGGCGGCGACCACCTTGTCGATCTCGGCGTCCGACGCGGACGGCAGGTCGATGTCGTGGATGCGGGCGCCGAAGCCGGGCTTCAGTTCCGAGATCGTCAGGTCGTCGGCGAGCGTCATGTCCACGGGCGTGGTCCTTTGGAAACTGTCTGGACCTGAAGCTAGGCGCCCTCCGAAGACGCGTCTTTCCCCTACGCGCCCGATCGCTTTCCGCGCGCGTCCCGGCCAGTCGGCGATGCGCGAACCTTGCGCGACTTTTGCTCATTTCCGCCCGAGAACCCGGCGGCGACGCCACCGGGGGTGGGCGATGGCCAAGTTATCGTGCGCGCTGGTGCAAGACCGGTGGGCGCGCCGGGCCTAGCCTTCGTATCGATCCCTCGAAGGAGCGCCAGCGCCATGGGCCCAACGCCCGCCTTTTCCCTGAACGACGCCTTCTTCGACGGCCTGTCGCGCTCGACGCTCGACGTCGACGCGGCCGAGACCCTGCCGCCGGCCTGCTACACCGACGCGGCCTTCTACGCCTTCGAGAAGGAGGCGCTGTTCAGCCGCGAATGGCTGTGCGTCGGCCGTGTCGACTGGGTCAAGGAACCGGGCGACTACTTCACCACCACGATCGTCGGCGAGCCGATCGTCATCACCCGCAACCGCTCCAACGAGATCAAGGCGATGTCGGCCGTCTGCCAGCACCGCGCCATGCTGGTGGCCGAGGGCCGGGGCAACGCCCGCGGCTTCGTCTGCCCCTATCACCATTGGGTCTATTCGCTGAACGGCGACCTGGTGAACGCCCCGGCCATGGAGCGCGCCTGCGGCTTCGACAAGAAGGCCGTCAGGCTGCCGGCCTTCAAGGTCGAGGTCTGGCTGGGCTTCATCTTCATCAATTTCGACGCCGAGGCGCCGGCCCTGGCCCCGCGCCTGAAGGCGGTCGAGGCCGCCGTCGCCAACTACGACCTCGCCAACGCCGAGGGGCTGAGCCCGCCGATGACCGGCCAGTTCGCCTGGAACTGGAAGGTGATGTTCGAGAACAACAACGACGGCTACCACGCCAACAAGCTGCATCGCGGCCCGCTGCACGACTTCATTCCCAGCGAGCTGTGCAGCTTCCCCGAGGCGGCCGAGGGCGACGCCGGCTTCCTGCGCTACAACGGCACGACCCATCCGGACGTCAGCTTCAACCCGACCCAGAAGGCGGTCCTGCCGATCTTCCCCAAGCTGACCGACGAGGACCGCAACCGCGCCACCTTCGCCAACATCCCGCCGACCCTGTCGCTGGTGATGACCAGCGACATGGTGATCTACCTGATCCTGCGGCCGACCGGCCCGGAGACCATGGAGCAGGACACCGGCCTGCTGGTCGCGCCCGGCGCCACCGAGACCCCCGGCTTCGAGGAGCGGCTGGAGATGATCATGACCTCGGCGGGCAAGATCATCGCCCAGGACATGCATGTCGACGAACTGGTCCAGGTGGGCCTGCGCTCGCGCTTCGCGGTGCGCGGCCGCTATTCGTGGCAGGAGGGGGCGCAGGTGCAGTTCAACCGCTGGCTCGCGCCGCGCTACCAGAAGGCCTGGGCCGCGATGAAGGCCGCCCAGTCCGCCATCGGGCCGGAGGTCGCCGCATGAGCCGGGCGCCCGTCGTCTTCTTCGGTCACGGCAGCCCGATGATCGCCCTGGAGACCAACGACACCACCAAGACCTGGAGGGCCATGGGCGCGGCGTTCGGCAAGCCCAGGGCGATCCTCTGCGTCTCGGCCCACTGGCTGACCCAGGGCGTCGCCGTCACCGCCATGACCGCTCCGCGCACCATCCACGACTTCGGAGCTTCCTTCCCCAAGGCCTTGTTCGACGTGCAATATCCGGCCCCGGGCTCACCCGAGCTGGCGGCGCGGGTGAGGGACCTGCTGGCGCCCCAGCCGGTGGTGCTGGACCTGCAGGCCTGGGGCCTGGACCATGGAACCTGGTCGGTGCTGAGCAAGGTCTATCCGGACGCCGACGTGCCGGTGGTCCAGCTTTCGATGGACGCGACCAAGCCGCCGGAATGGCACTTCGAGCTGGCCAGGCGCCTGGCCCCGCTGCGCGACGAAGGCGTGCTGATCGTCGGCACCGGCAACATCGTCCACAACCTGCCGGCCATGAACTGGGGCGAGCGCCACTGCGCGCCCTACGACTGGTCCCAGAGGTTCAATGACTATATCAAGCAGGCCATCGTCGACGACGCGCCCGAGCGGGCGGTGAACTTCGCCGCCCAGGGCCAGGACGCCGCCAGGTCGGTCCCGACCCCCGACCACTACTGGCCGCTGCTCTACGTGCTGGGCGCGCGCCTGCCCGGCGACGTGGCCAGCTTCGCCCCCGACCACATCGAGCACGGCTCGCTGAGCATGACCTCGGTCACGCTCTCGGCCCCCGCCGCCTGACCGGAGATCCCGATGCCCTTCATCTGCGAACCCGGCCAGACCCGCCCGGACGTCCTGCCCACCGCCCTGCATACGCTGAACGCCACCCCCGCGACGGTGCACTGGGGCTATTTCGACCCGTCGATCAAGCCGGCCCTGCGGATCAAGAGCGGCGACCTGGTCAGCGCCGAGGCGATCACCCACCACGCCGGCGACGCGCCCGACCTGATGATGGACGAGGCGGTCACCCGGATCTTCACCGAGATCCCCGAGGACGACCGCAATCCCGGCGTCCACATCATGACCGGCCCGATCTTCGTGGAAGACGCCAAGCCTGGCGACGTGCTGGAGGTGCGCTATCTGCGCATGGTCCCGCGCAACAACTACGGCTCCAACCTCGCGGCCAACTGGGGCTACCTCTACAAGGAGTTCGGCGAGAAGGAGCGGGTGACGATCTACGAGCTGGATCAGAACACCAACACCGCCAGCGCCCTCTACGCCTACGACTTCGAAGGCAAGTACCTGATCCCGGGCACGATCACCCACTGTCCCGAGTGCGATCGCCAGCCGGCCCTGGGCGGCGTGCGGGTGGCCGCCCGCCCGCACCTGGGCACGGCCGGGGTGGCGCCCGCCGTCGACGGGCGGGTCAGCACCATCCCGCCCGGCGCCCATGGCGGCAATATCGACAACTGGCGGATCGGGGCGGGGGCGACGATGTACTACCCCGTGCAGGTCGAGGGCGGGCTGTTTTCGATCGGTGATCCCCATGTCAGCCAGGGCGACGGCGAGATCTCCGGCACGGCCATCGAGAGCTCGCTGAACGTCCTGATGCAGATCGTCCTGCGCAAGGACTTCGTCGCGCCCGGACCCCTGCTGGAGACCCCGAAGTGGTGGATCGTCCATGGCTTCCACGAGGATCTGAACGTGGCCATGAAGGACGCCTCGCTGAACATGCTGACCCTTCTGTCCGATCATGTCGGCCTGTCGCGGAACGACGCCTATTCGCTGATGAGCGTGGCCTCGGACTTCGGCGTCACCCAGGTGGTCGACGGCAAGCAGGGCTGCCACGTGCGCATCCCCCGCGATATCTTCCCCAGGATGAAAGGCTAGAGGATCCCGCCATGAAGGCCTGGTCGTTCAGCACCGACAGCCATCCCCGCGCCGAACGGGCCGAGGCCTGGCGCGCGGCGATGAACCGGCTCGGCCTGCCGATCGAGGGCCTGTCCGACGCCGAGCCGGCCAGCGCCTCGGTGGTCTGCCTGACCTCGCCCCTGGGCATCGAGTTCGCCCTGGTCGAGGCCGGGGCCCAGGCGATCTCCGGACGCCTGACCGGCCAGCCGGCCGCGGTCTGGCTGGCGGTGCTGCTGAGCGGCGCGGCCACCCTGGTCACCGACGACCTGGCCGAGGAGCTGGTCCCCGGCGACATCGCCTACGGCCCGACGGGCCAGGCCGCGGCCCTGCGGCTGGAAACCCGCTGCCGGCTGATGTTCGTCCGCGCCCCGCGCGTGGCCCTCGACCATCGCCTGATCACGCCCGTCAGCCTGCGGGTGGGGCGGCTGCAGGCGGCGACCGGGGTGAGCCACATCCTGTCCGGCCTGCTGCGGGCCACGGCCGAGGGGCTGGAGGACCTGACCGTCGACCAACTGCGGCCCGTGGAATTGGCCCTGACCGAGTTCCTGGCCATCTGCCTGGTCGAGGGCGGGGCGACGACCGACGTGCTGGGCGCGAACGCCGGCGCCCCGACGGCCCATCTCCAGCGCCTGTGCCAGACCATCGAGACCCTGCTGCCGGACCCGGACCTGTCGCTGCGCCGCGTGGCCGACGAGGAGGGGGTCTCGCCCCGCTACGTCCAGAAGCTGTTCGCCAGCGCCGACGAGACCTTCAGCCACTACCTGCGCACGCGCCGGCTGGAGCGGTGCCGGACCGACCTGGCCAGCCCGCAGCACGCGCGGCTGTCGATCTCGGAGATCTGCTTCCGCTGGGGCTTCAACGGCTCGGCTCATTTCAGCCGGGCGTTTCGGGACCAGTACGGCGTGTCGCCCAGGGAGTTCAGGCAAGCGGCGGCCGCTTAGGTCTCGACCGTCCACGGGACGAACGTCTCGCGCGTGTCCATGCGCACCCCGCGGACGGCGCGACAGGCGTCCTGGACCGCGCGATCGCGCTCCGGCATGAAGCTCAACAGGAACGAACGCCGCCGCGCGCCGGAACGGTTGCGGGTCGCCCCATGCAGGAGGTCGGCGTCGAACACCAGGATGTCCCCGGCCTCGCCCTTCAGGACCAGGGACAGGGCCTCGTCCGGCGCCCCGCCCGGACCGCCCGGGTCGAGATGGCGCGGCACCACGCGGGTGGCGCCGTTGTCCGGCCCATAGGGGTCCAGGAAGACCAGGGCGGCGACGGCGTGCTGGCCGACGCCGTCGCGATGCAGGCGCTGATGGCCGCCGTTCGGGAGCGGTTCGCGGCCCTCGACCTGGCAGAGGAAGAAGGGGCCGCCCAGCAATCGGCCCGCCGCCGCCAGCAGCGCGGGCAGGCGGCAGGTCCGCTGCACGACGGGATCGAGGTCGACCAGGGCGTGGCGCCAGTCCGGGGCTCGGGGCGCGGGTCGCTGGTCATCGCCTCCCACACCGGCGTCGAAGGCGGCGCGCAAGGCGTCGCGCCAGGCCTCCGGCACGGCGCCCCGCAGCAGGAGATAGCCGTCGCGATCCAGGGCGGCGGCCTGTTCCGCCGCCGGCGGACCGACCTTGGTGGGCGTCGGGAGGTCGCTCATGGCGCTCCCTAGAGCCTGGCCGTGGTCTTCGCAAGGCGTCGCGCGCCGGCGACCTATTTCCGCACGCCGAACCGGAACTCCGTCGTCTGCCTGAACGTCTCGCCCGGCCGCAGCACGGTGGAGGGGAAGTTGGGGTGGTTGGGGCTGTCGGCGAAGTGCTGGGTCTCGATGGCCAGGCCGGCGCCCTTTTCCAACGGGCGGCCGTCGGGGGTCTTCAGGGTTCCGTTGAAGCTGTTGGCGGTGAACAGCTGGACGCCCGGCTGGGTGGTGGCGACCTCCAGGGTGCGGCCGTTGGCGGGGTCGGCCATGCGCACCGCCGGGACCAGCCGGCCGCGCCCGCCGCCGTCGACGACGAAGTTGTGGTCGAGGCCGTTGGCGAACCGGATCTGCGAGTCGTCGGCCGTGATCCGGTCGCCCAGGCGGACCGGCCGGCGCAGGTCCAGGGCCGTGCCGGCCACCGGGGCGATCTGGCCCGTCGCCAGCTTGCGGGCGTTGATCGGGGTGAAGCGCCTGGCCAGCACCTGGACGGTCTGGTCATGGACGGTCCCGCCGCCCGCCAGGTTGAAATAGGCATGATGGCTGAGATTGATCACCGTCGGCCTGTCGGTGACGGCGCGATAGTCGATGCGCAGGGTGTTCCGGCGGGTGACCGTGTAGGTCACGGCGACCTTCAGGGTTCCGGGATAGCCGCCTTCGCCGTCGGCGGCGGTGTAAGCCAGGGTGACGCCGGCCTCGCCGCGGCGCATCGGGCGAGATCAAGGGGGTGGGCGAGGCGACCGCGCCGCAAGCGCCGCGAACAGGGCGATCGGCAGGCCAACGCCGAACATGTGGATCGCCAACCCGCCCGCCAGCACCTCGAACGGCGGAACTGGTCGCGGGCCGAACCGCAGCGGCAGCACGACAAGGTTCATGACCAGGTAGCAGCCGATCCCGTACAGCGGTCCCCAGAGCCAGGGCCGCCGGTTCAGGGCGGGCGGCCCCCGGCTCGCGGCGACATAGACCGCGGCCATGACCAGGGCGATGGCGACATGGAGGAGCGCGCCGAGGGCGGCCGCGCCGGCGCCGGCCGTGTAGGCCGCCTTGCCCAGCACCCCGCTGGCGATCGACTGCAGGATCCTGGTCGCGCTCACGCCGCGCAGGCCGAAGAAGACGAAGGCGTAGGCGATATCCAGCAGGGCGGCCGTGAGCCCGCCGCCCAGCACCGCGGCGACGGGACCGATCGCGGTCTTCGGCGAGGACGTCACGGGGCCTCTCCATGGGTCTGGGCGGCATGGGCGTCGACGCGTTCGGGGCGGGCGACGGGATCGACGGACAGCACGATCGGCGTGTGGGCGGCGATCAGCAGCTCGATGCGCGCGATCAGGGCCCGGCCTCGTTCGGTCAGTCCCAGCAGGCGCTCGCGCGGGTCGATGGGGCTGGTCACGCTGTCCAGCAGGCCCAGCGAGGGCGGCAGCGGCCGTTCGATGCCGCGCCCGGCCAGGGCGCGGGCGACGCGCGAGGCGCCGGCCTCGGTCAGGCCGCAGGCCTGGGCCAGCGTCGAGACGTTGATGCCGGGATTGTCGGCCACATAGAGGAACACCCGTACGCTGGTCAGGCTGATCGGTGGATAGATCCGCCGGAACGCCTCCAGCGCGGCCAGCACGGCGTCATGGCGGTGGACGCGAACGGCTTCGGACGTCATCCAGGCTCCCTTCGTGGGTTGCGGATCTCGCCGATCGATCCTGCCAGCCGGAACCGGGCTGTCAGGCGCCGGGAGACCAGCGGCCGGCGTCCTGCTGCGAACGGCGCCGGCGTCTGCCAACCGCGCCGCCGCGCCTGCGAACGGCGCTTTGCGCGCGGCGTCCCAGCGGCGACAATGGCGCATGACGTCGACTTCGGCCGCCCAGCAGCAGACCCGGACGATCCTGATCGCCACGGCGGGGGTCTGGCTGCTGGCCTACGCCGCCCTGACCCTGGGATGGGTCAGCGCCAAGGCGCCGCATTTCTGGGACGGGGCGTTCCGGCGGGCGGTGGTGTGCCTGGTCGGGGCGCTGATGTGCCAGGCCATGGGGCCGCTGCTGCTGCGTTCGGCCCCCTGGCCGTTCGCGCGCCGCCTGGCCCTGGTCGCGGCCCTGTCGCTGGCGGGCTCGCTGGCGTTCGGCGTGGTCGACTACGTGGTCTATGTCGCCATCCTGCCGCGCTGGCCGGGGTCGACCTTCTGGGGCGTGATGCTGATCGCCCGCACGGTGTTCTGGTTCTTCGCGGCCTGGGCGGCGATCTTCATGGCGGTGCACGCCGACCTGGCCGCGCGCGAGGCCCGGTTCAAGCTGGAGGCGGCGCGGGTGCTGGCCACCGAGACCCAGAACCGCATGCTGCGCTACCAGATCAGCCCGCACTTCCTGTTCAACACCCTCAACGCCCTGGCGACCCTGGTGATGGAGCGCCAGAACGATCGCGCCGAGCAGATGATCCTGGGCCTGTCGGGCTTCCTGCGCCGTTCGCTGGAACGCGACGTGCGCGAGATGGTCACCCTGGCCGAGGAACTGGACGGCGAGCGGCAATACGTGGCCATCGAGCAGATCCGCTTCGGCGAGCGCCTGCGCTATGTCGAGCGCGCGCCCAAGGTCCTGGGCGACGCCCTGGTTCCGAACCTGATCCTGCAGCCGATCATCGAGAACGCCGTCAAGCACGGCCTGGCGGGCAGCAGCCAGCCGGTCGTCGTCGAGGTGGTCGCCGCCCATCGGGAAGGCCGGATGTCGATCACCGTCACCGATGACGGGGCCGGGGCGGTGGGCGGGCCGCCGGGCCTGGGCGTGGGGCTGGAGAACGTCCGCCGCCGGCTGGAGATCCGCTATGGCGACCAGGCGTCCCTGACCTGCGGTTCGCGCGAGCCGAGGGGCTTCCAGGTGCGCCTGGACCTGCCGCTGGAGCGCGCGGGATGAGCGAGGAGGCCCTGACCGTCCTGCTGGCCGACGACGAGCCCCTGGCCCTGCGCCGCCTCCGCCGCCTGGCCGCCGAGGTCGAGGGCGTGCGGATCGTCGCGACGGCCGTCGATGGAGACCAGGCCCTGGCCCTGGCGCGCGAGACCGCCGCCCAGGTGGTGATCATCGACATCAAGATGCCCGGGCTGGACGGGATCAGCGTGGCCCGCGCCCTGGCCAGACCGGCCGATGGGTCGCGAGACGGTCCCGTGGTGATCTTCGCCACCGCCTTCGACCGCTACGCCATCCAGGCCTTCGACCTGGCGGCGGTGGACTATCTGCTCAAGCCGTTCGACGGGGCGCGGGTGGCGCAGGCCCTGGCCCGGGCCCGCGCCCAGGTCCGGGCCCGCGACGCCGAACAGCGGATCGGCGAGCTGAGGGCCATCGTCCACGACCTGAGGATCGAAGGGCGCGGCGCGGCGAACGGTTTCGAGACCGAGCTGTGGATCGAGGCGCGGGGCGGGAGCCAGCGGGTGCTGGTGCGCGACCTCGACTGGATCGAGGCCGAGCGCGACTATGTCCGCCTGCACGTCGGCCCGCGCAGCCACCTGATCCGGGGTTCGATCCGCGGTCTGGTCGAGCGGCTGGATCCGGAGGTCTTCGTGCGCATCCATCGTTCGGCGGTGGTGCGGCGCGACCGGGTGGTCCAGCTGGCGCCGCGCCCGGGCGGAGGGCTGACGGTGGTGCTGTCGACGGGCGCCCGGCCGCCGGTGGGCCGCGGCCATGCCGCCGCGGTGCGCCGATTGTTCCGCTCGCCGCCTGGACGGGCGCGGACGTCCGAGCCGTCCTAGACCGGATATTGGCTTGGTGAAGGTGAAGATGAAGGCGGGGCGGAGCCGCCGCGTCGGACGCCAGGGGCTGTCCGGAAAAGCCGCGTCGGTCGGACCGGACGGGCGGGGCGCTTCAGGCTTTCGCGCCGGAAGGCCGGATGAGCGGCCGGTGGTGAGACCGGCCGCTCGCCGAGGGATCAGCCGTTGACGGCGTCCTTCAGTTGCTTGGCCGGCGTGAAGGCGACCTTCTTGCTGGCCGCGATCTCGATGGCGGCGCCCGTCGACGGGTTGCGGCCGGTGCGGGCCGGCTTGGCCTGGACCTTGAACTTGCCGAAGCCCGGGATCGAGACTTCTTCGCCCTTCACGGCGGCCTCGGTCAGCGACTTGAAGACGCCGTCGATGATGGCCTTGGCCTGAGTCTTGGTCAGCTTGTCGTCGGCGGCCACGGCGGCGTCGACCAGATCCGAAACGTTCATAAATCAGCTCATCTGCTGGGAATCAAAAGAGAGCCAACCCTGCCGGGCCGAACGCGCTTTGTCACCTCATCATGAGAACGAGGGTTAACGCGCCCGCCCGGTGGGAGAGGGCCAGGGTCAGGTTGCGGAGAATCGCTTCTATATCAACCCATTAAAGGGTTCCCTCGATCCGTGCTCCCAGGGGCGACGAAGCGTGAGCGCAGGTGCGAAACGTTTTTGCGCCTGCGAAGACGCACAGCGAATCTCGAGAATCAGCGCCGGTGATGGGCTTGGCGGGGCAGAACGCGACGGCGCGCCGCCGACCGCGTTTCGGACCCCTTCGACGCCGGTCCGGCGTCAGGCCGCGTGGGCCAGCAACCGTTCATAGCGCTGCAGGATGCGCTCGAGCGTCGAACGCTTGATCGGCTTGCCGTCGCGCAGCTTGGTCCAGGTGGTTTCGCTAATCGCGTAGCAGTCGAACAGATGCTCGCGCGTCACGGCGGGCAGCCGGGCGCGCAGGCGCTGGACGAGATCGCGGGGTACGGTGAGGGTTTCGGCCATGGGCTAAGCAACGCCTCCGGAGCGTCTCCGCTCCGGGGTCTCCAGGTTAAATCAGGGGGCGGTGACGATATTGTTGAGCTGGGTGATTTCCGGCGCGCCGGCCGGGGTGACGATGCGGACGCGGAAGCCGCTCTTCCAGGCGGTCTTCAGCGCGACCCGGGCGGTCTTGGGTTTCAGGTCGAGCGGGGCCGGCAGGACGGGGGTGGTCGCCCGCGCCAGTTCCTTGCCCGAGGCGTCCTCGACCACCACCGCCGAGGCCGGGGCCGGCCTGGCGCCCAGGCTGTGGACGGTGACGGTCAGGCCCGACCGGCCGACCTCGACGTCGTCTCGGCCGATGCCGAGGTCGGGGCGTTCGGTCACGGGCGTGGCGGCGGGGGTCTGCAGGGTGAACTCCCAGTTCGTGGTCTTGCCGGGCGCGAAGATCATGTCGAGGCCGGCCGTGCGCTCGAAGGCGACCGAGGCCGTCGGATCGCCGGCGCCTTCCACGGCCCGCGTCACCGACCATTGGCCCGCCGCGACGTCCCACCCCGTCATCACCGCGTGCAACGGCTGGCGGGTCAGGTTGTAGCCGGTGACCTTGAAGCTTTTCTGTCCGCCGGTGACCAGGATGCCGACGTCCTCGGCGGCGGTCGGCGTATCGAACCGCCAGCTGACCAGGTGGCCGGGGAACATCTGGTTGCGGCGCAGGGCCATGCCGCCGAGGCGCGAGCGCTGCAGGATGTCGCTGAACAGCTCCACCCGGTCCGACCACCAGTGGGCCTCGGTCACCATCCACATCCGCTGCTCGGCGGTGGTGATCTCGTCGCCATAGACCTTCTCGAGATAGGCGGTGTCACCGGTCGAGCGCCAGGCCTGGTACAGCACGAAGGGATCGTCCGAGCCCTTGTCGGCCATGGCCTTGATCATCGGCCCCGCCTGGGCGCGCAGGCCCAGCATGTCGATGACGTCGCTGTTCAGCTCGTCCAGTCCGCGGCCGGACTGGCGGGCGATCTCGCCCTTCAGCGGACGCAGGTACTTCTCGTCGCCGGTCCACCGCCAGGCGGCCCAGAACAGCTGCATGGCCGCGACGTTGCCGCGGCCCTTGCCGGTCAGCTCGCCCCGCGACTCGCCGGTGGCGGCGTTGATGTCTTCCGGATAGCGCCAGGTCCCGTCCGAATCCTGCCGGCCGTGGGCCAGGTGACCGTCGGCCAGGTCGGTGACCAGCTTGCGCATCGTCGGATCGCCGTTGAAGTCGGCGATCAGCAGGCCCGGATGCAGGATCAGGTAGGAATAGGGGTGCGACCAGCCCCAGGGCTCGTCGCGTGACACGTCGGTGGCCGAGAAGAAGCGGCTGAGGATGTGGACGTGGCCGTCCTCGCCCCTGTTGGCGACGATCGGATAGGCCCTGGCCGTCTCCATCATCCGCTCGACGACCTTGGGGTCGCCGTAGCTGGTGTACATGGCCTCGGCCTTGAGGTTGATCGCCTCCTCGTACGAGTGCAGCTCGTCGGTCTTGATCCGCGACAGGCCGTTCGGGATCATGTCGTTCCTGTAGGCTGCGTCGAGCAGGGCGTTCAGCGAAGCGGTGGTCTTGTCGGGAATGTCGCCCATCAGGGCCAGGGGCGGCCATTGCTGGGTCAGGTCGTCGTCGTCCGAGATGCCGCCGCCGAAGTCGCCATAGGCCGACTGGCGGTTGTCGATCCACCATTCGATGAACCTGCGCACCCGCTTGAGGTCCTCGACCTGCAGGAACGCCCATTTCGGGACGCCGGCCGGGGCGGTCGGCAGGGTAATCGGCGGGCCGGGCTGCTCGGGGTTCAGCTCGGCCCACATCTCGCGACCGTGCCGGTTGCCTGGATCGACGCGCAGCAGGTCCGACAGCTCCAGGTCCAGTCGCTGGTAGCGAGCCAGGCGCTTGGAGACGTCGCGCTCCTCGACCAGGAAGGCCAGATTGTCGCGGGCCTGGGCCAGGCGGTCGGCGACATGCTCGGCCCTGGCGTCGGCCGAGGGCTTGAACTTCAGGCGCACGGCCATGCCGTCCAGCTGCCGGGCGTCGAAGTCGGCGCCGGCCCCGGCGAGGCTCAGATACAGGCTCCGGCCCTCCGGCAGCAGACGGTCGCGGGTGTCGAGATAGACCGTGCGGGCCTCGCCCGGCTTGACCGAGACATTGACGTCGATCAGGTCGCGGCCCGGCCACAGGGGATCCTTGACCTTGATGTTCAGCGGGAACAGGTCGCCGTGGGTGGCCTTGACCTTCAGGGCGGGGATGTCGATCGCCACGCCGTCGAGGCCGAGGTCGGCGCCCTGCCAGCCGTACTGGAACTTGCCGACCGGCCCGCCGGGGCGGGCCTGGCGGAAGTCGGCGGGGATCAGCACGTGGACGATCGGCAGGCCGGGCGTGGCCGCCACGTCGGTGCGCGGCTTGCTGGGGGCGGAGGCGGGCAGGGCGGCCACGATGGTCCGCTCGCCGGCCGGGCGCCGGCCCTTCACGAAGGTCGCAAGTGCGTCCAGCGATGGATAGGCCGTCGGATCGACGCTTGGGCGCACCACGTAGCTGAGGGTGAACTCGTCCGGCTCGGCGGCGGCGGCGACGTTGTAGGCCGCCAGTTCCTGAATCGGGGTTTCTTGCACCAGGTTGTCGAAGCGCAGCTTGCCGCCCCTGAGGGCCGCGAACTGGTTGACGGTGCGCAGTTCGCCCTTGGCGCGCCGGGCCAGCGGGGTCTCCTTGCCGGCCCCGTCGATGGTGGTCAGCGACCCATGGGCCGCGCCCTGGAACTCCAGGCGGTTCCAAGGCTCGTCGGGGAGGGTGAAGGTGATCGCCTTGCCGCCCTCGACATAGACGTTCCAGTCGGGCAGCTCGAAATAGTCGTGGCGGCCGGGCAGTTTCGAGCGGTTGTAGACGCCGGGCCAGGTGGTCTCGGCGATGCCGTCCGAGCCCAGGCTCATGCGCTCCTTGAGGTCGAACTGGTCGGTGAACTCGACCTTGCGGATGGTGGTCCGGGCGTCGGCCAGATAGGGCGGCGGGTCGGTCGGGCGGTTCCAGCCGTAGCGATAGAGCCAGGTCCTGGCGTCGGTGGTCGCGGCGCCTGGCGGCGGTTCCCGGCCGGCGGCCAGGCCAGTGACGGCGGCGGCGTCCAGGGCGCGGTCGTAGACGCGGATGTCGTCGACGTCGCCGCCGCGGATGAACTGGTAGGCGCTCTGCACCTGGTGGGGCGAGATCACCCGGCTGTGCGGGCCGAACTGGTCGAGGCCCGCGTCCAGGGCGGCCGCCTGGGCTTTCGAGGCGACGGGCTTGCCGTCGATATAGAGGGCGATCCCCTTGGCCTCGTCCCAGGTGAAGGTGACCAGGATCCACTGGTCGGGTCGGGGCGGCGCCGCGGTCGTGCCGACCCGCATCCGCGCGAGGTTGTCGTCGGTGACGAAGGCGTCGAAGCCCTTGCCGTTCCAGTCGATGCGCAGCCAGGCCATGTCCCAGCTGGTGTGGTCGGCGTAGCCGACGCGGAACAGCGGGAAGGGCGTGGTCCCGATCGGATCGCGGGCTCGCCAGTAGAAGCTGAGCGTGCCGCGCTGGGCGTAGATGTTGCCCGACGCCATCCAGCTGAGCGTCTCCTCGCCGGCCGCCTCGATATAGGGGCCGTGGACCGGATCGCTCCTGATCGTGACCTTGTCGGCGAAGTTCGGCGCGGCCGCGCCCCCGGCGACGTCGGCGGTCAGGCCCTTGTCGCCGGTCAGGTGGAACAGCAGGCCGTTGTCGCCCGGCTGGTCCGGGGCGGCGCGGGCGAAGGCGGGAACAGCGGTCAGCGCGGCCGACAGCAGCAGCGCGGCCTTGAGGGTTCGTCGCGTCTGGGCCAATCGCCCCTCCCTGGAATGCGCTCGTTTCGAGTCTGTTATGGAAACCGGTGTCATTCAGCGCGACGCTAAGAGCTGGACATTGCAGGTTTGTTGCGACCGACGAGGGTTTCGCGGGCCTTGTCCCTGTCCGGCGGGCCGTCCCGTCCGACCGCTCGCGGGAGCCCGGCGGCGGAGGTTCCCTGGAACGGGGCTGGCGGCTGGAAAGGCCCGCTGAAAAGGGATGGACGCCGAGGGGGGAGTCGGCGCCCATCCAGATCAGAGGGTGGTCAGGGGACGTCGAATACGACGCCCGGTTGAGAGAATAGGTCCGTGGCCGCGCCGATGGCCAATGCCGATTTTGTTACTCGTCATGCGCGATCAGCATGGATCTCAACCCTGGAGCGGTTCCGGGCCCGTGAGGGGCGGATCAGCGCGTGAACAGGTCCAGCGGCACGGCCTCGGCCATGGCCTTGTAGCCGGCCAGGGAAGGGTGCAGGCCGTCCCCGGAGTCGTAGGCCGGCGCCAGCTTGCTGGGATTGGCCGGGTCGCGCATCAGCTTGTCGAAGTCGATCACCGCGTCGAAGCGGCCCGGCGTCCGGATCCAGGCGTTGATCGCCTGCCGGTCCTGCTCGTTGACGGCGTCGGGATGGTAATAGGCCGAGCCGGCGTAGGGCATCACCGTGGCGCCATAGACCTTGATCCCGCGGTCATGGGCCCGGCGGATCATCTGGTCGTAGGCGACGGTCATCCGGGTCACCAGGGCGGCGTGGGCCTCGGGGCTGGCCGGCTGGTCCCGGGTCAGGACGCCCAGGTCGTTCACACCCTCCAACAAAATGACGTACTTCACGCCGGCCTGGTTGAGCACGTCGCGGTCGAAGCGGGCCATGGCGTTGGGGCCCAGGCCGTCCAGCAGCAGGCGGTTGCCGCCGATGCCGGCGTTCAGCACCCCCACGCCCCGGGTGCGCGGATCGGCCTGCAGGCGGGCGGCCAGGATGTCGGGCCAGCGATTGTTGCCGTTGGTGGTGACGCCGTAGCCGTCGGTGATCGAGTCGCCGAACGTCACCAGGCTGGCGCCGGCCGGACGCAGCACGTCGACGCCCGAGATCTGGAACCAGCGGTCCAGTGACTTGCCGCCCGTCAGCTCCGCGGCCGCCAGCTGGTCGCCGGCCCCGAACCACGAGGTGGTGCGCGAGCCGGGATGGCTGGTCTGCTGGGCGGGCGGCGCGCCGTCGAAGCGGATCGTGATCGCCAGGTTGGCCAGGGCGGCGGCCGGGAAGTCGATCGGGTCGGACAGGTATTCGGCGCCGGCCGGAATCGTGACCTCCGGGCGGCCGGAGAAGACCAGGGGGCGGTCGCTGGCCGGGTCGATGCGGGCCGAGCCGGGCGCGGCGGCCAGGGCGACGTGGACGCCCGACAGTTTCAGCGGTTCGGTCCCGAAGGCGTTGGACAGCCTCACCCGGATCTTGCCGCCGCCGGTGCTGAGCCGCAGGGTCTGGCGCAGCGTGCCGTCGGCGACCTCGGCGGCGGGCAGGGCGTCCTTGGCCGCCGGGACCATCTGGGCCGAGGCCCAGGAGGCCACCCAGCGCTGGGTCGCGGGCGCCTTGGCCGGCGCAGCGGAGGCGGTCGCGAGAGGGGCGACGGTGATCGACAGCGCGATCGCCAGACCGGCCAGGGTCCGTTTTCCGATATCCAAGATTTCCTCCAGCTCCAGCCCGTCCGACGATGGGTCTTGCTTGTCTGTCCCCGATCCTAGGCGAGGAAATGAGACCGGTACCATAAAAAACTTGAGTGGTCTGATCTCTGCTTCCATAGTGCGTCTCAACGTCGGCGAGCAACGCCGCCACCGTCCCTAGGGACGGTTTGTTCCATTGTGGGGAAACGAAGAGATCATGCGCCAGACCGTCACCCGCCGCACGCTCGGAGTCAGCCTGGCCGCCCTGGCCGCCGCGTCCTCGACCATCGCCCGGGCCGCCGCGCCCGTTGCGGGTCAAGCCGCCGGCAAGCCCCTGTACAAGGATCCGTCCCAGCCGGTCGAGCTGCGGGTCCGCGACCTGCTCTCGCGCATGACGCTGGAGGAGAAGGCGGCCCAGCTGATCGGCATCTGGCTGACCAAGTCCAAGATCCAGACCCCCGAGGGCGAGTTCTCGCCCGCCGAGGCCAGCAAGAACTTCCCCAACGGCCTGGGTCAGATCTCGCGCCCGAGCGACCGCAAGGGCCTCAAGGCCGCCGCGGTGGTCGACGCCGCCGCCGGCGCCGACGACGGCTCGGTCAACCGCAACGCCAAGGAGACCGCCCGCTACGTCAACGCCGCCCAGAAATGGGCCATGGAACAGACGCGCCTGGGCATCCCGATGCTGATGCACGACGAGGCGCTGCACGGCTATGTCGCGCGCGACGCCACCAGCTTCCCCCAGGCCATCGCCCTGGCCTCGACCTTCGATCCCGATACGGTGGAGAAGTGCTTCGCCGTCGCCGCCCGCGAGATGCGGGCCCGCGGGTCCAACATCGCCCTGGCCCCGGTGGTCGACGTGGCCCGCGACCCGCGCTGGGGCCGCATCGAGGAGACCTATGGCGAGGATCCGCACCTGTGCGCCGAGATCGGCCTGGCGGCGATCCGCGGCTTCCAGGGCAAGACCCTGCCGCTGGCCAAGGACAAGGTGTTCGTCACCCTCAAGCACATGACCGGCCACGGCCAGCCCGAGAACGGCACCAATGTCGGTCCGGCCCAGATCGCCGAGCGGACCCTGCGCGAGAACTTCTTCCCGCCGTTCGAGCGCGCGGTGAAGGAGCTGCCGGTGCGCTCGGTGATGCCGTCGTACAACGAGATCGACGGGGTGCCCTCGCACGCCAACCGCTGGCTGCTGCACGACGTGCTGCGCGGCGAATGGGGCTTCAAGGGCGTGACGATGAGCGACTACTTCGCCATCAAGGAGCTGATCGCCCGCCACAAGCTGACCGACAGCCTTGCCGACACCGCCGTGATGGCGATGAACGCCACGGTCGACGTCGAACTGCCCGACGGCGAGGCCTACGCCCTGCTGCCCGACCTGGTGAAGGCCGGCCGCATCTCGCAGAGCCAGATCGACGAGGCCGTGGCCCGGGTGCTGGCCGTCAAGTTCGAGGGCGGCCTGTTCGAGAACCCCTATGCCGACGAGAAGACGGCCGACGCCAAGACCGCCACGCCCGAGGCCGTCGCCCTGGCCCGCGAGGCGGCCCGCAAGGCGGCGGTGCTGCTGAAGAATAACAAGGGGGTGCTGCCGCTCGACCCCGGCAAGTTCAAGCGCCTGGCCCTGCTGGGCGTCCACGCCAAGGACACCCCGATCGGCGGCTACAGCGACGTGCCGCGCCACGTGGTGTCGATCTACGAGGGCCTGCAGGCCGAAGCCAAGAAGAGCGGGTTCACGCTGGACTACGCCGAGGCGGTGCGGATCACCGAGGCGCGGATCTGGGCCCAGGACGAGGTCAAGCTGGTCGATCCGGCCGTCAACGCCAAGCTGATCGCCGAGGCCGTCGAGGTGGCCCGCAAGGCCGACGTCGTGGTCATGGTGCTGGGCGACAACGAACAGACCAGCCGCGAGGCCTGGGCGGACAACCACCTGGGCGACCGCGACAGCCTCGACCTGATCGGCCAGCAGAACGACCTGGCCAAGGCGATCTTCGACCTGGGCAAGCCCACGGTGGTGTTCCTGCTCAACGGCCGGCCGCTGTCGGTGAACCTGCTGGCCGAGCGCGCCGACGCCATCGTCGAGGGCTGGTACCTGGGCCAGGAGACCGGCAACGCCGCCGCCGACATCCTGTTCGGCCGCGCCAATCCCGGCGGCAAGCTGCCGGTCAGCATCGCCCGCGACGTCGGCCAGCTGCCGATCTACTACAACCGCAAGCCCACGGCGCGCCGCGGCTATCTTCTGGGCGACACCTCGCCGCTCTATCCGTTCGGTTTCGGTCTGTCCTACACCACCTTCGACATCTCGGCCCCGCGCCCCGCGAAGGCCCAGATCGGCGCCAATGAAAGCGTCAAGGTCGAGGTCGACGTGACCAACACCGGCAAGGTGGCCGGCGACGAGGTGGTGCAGCTCTACATCCACGACGAGGCCGCCTCGGTGACCCGGCCCGTGCTGGAGCTGAAGCACTTCAAGCGCGTGACCCTGGCGCCCGGCGCGAAGACCACTCTGGTCTTCGAAGTCTCGCCCCTGGACCTGTCGCTGTGGAACCTGGCGATGAAGCGCGTGGTCGAGCCGGGCAAGTTCACCCTGCTGAGCGGGCCAAATTCGGTGAACCTGAAGACGGCGACGCTGACGGTGACGGGGTAAGGCGATCCTTCTCCCCTTGCGGGAGAAGGTGTCAGCGAAGCTGACGGATGAGGGGTCGAAAGACATAAAAGCCGCGATCGGCCGCAGGCCAGCCGCAGCGGTTTTCGTTTTAGAGACCCCTCACCCGACCCCACTCCGTGGGGCCACCCTCTCCCGCAAGGGGAGAGGGATTTTCTAAATCGCCACGCGCTTGGCGATGGCGCTGCGGCGGGCGCCGGTTTCCTGCCGGGCCCGCTCGACGGCCTCGGTCTCGGTGGCATGCAGCAGGTGGTCGATGACGCGTTCCAGATGGTCGCGCATCGCCTGGCGGGCGGCCGCGGGGTCGCGGGCCTTCAGGGCCTCGAACACCCGGCGGTGTTCGACGATGCGCGGCTGCAGCCCCATGCCGCGGGCGCGGGCCAGGATGTTGCGGGCCAGGGGCGAGCGGTTGCGCCAGTCCCACAGGTTCTCGATCGTGGCGATGATCGCGCCGTTGCCCGAGGCGCGGGCGATGACCATGTGGAACTCGCGATCGGCGCCTTCGCCCTGGATTTCCTCCTCGCGCGCCATGCGCTCCATCAGCGCCTCGAGCTCGCGGATCTGCTCGTCGGTGATGGCGGTGGCGGCCAGCGCGGCGGCTTCGCCCTCGAACAGGCGGCGGGCCTCGATCAGCTCGAAGGCGCCGATCTCGAAGGCGGGCTCGGCGCTGGCCGAGGCGACGGGCCGGACGTCGCCGGTGACATAGATGCCCAGGCCATGGCGGGCCTCGATCATGCCCAGCATCTCCAGGGCGATCATCGCTTCACGCAAGGTGGGGCGGCTGACCCCGAACTGCTCGGCCAGTTCGCGTTCGGTGGGCAGGCGGTCGCCAAGCTTGTATTGGCCGCCCTCGATGGCGTCGGCGATCGAGTCGGCGATACGGCGGTAGAGCTTGACGTTCTCGGCCATGGGTCTTGGTCAGTTTCTCGGCGGCGGCCCCGGGGAGCCTCTTCGAACTCGCGATAGCATAGCCGACCTGGGCCGCGCGGGCTATTTTTGGCGTCGGCCGCCAAAGCTTGACGATTGTCACAAAACGCGTCCCGGCGGCCTCACCAATCGTGCATGGAGCCATCCTCGCGGCGGGCGATCGGCAGGTAGGCGCGCTTGTAGGGATGCTTGGCGGCTTCGATCTCGTCGATGTCGACGCCCAGGCCGATCGCCTCGCCCGGATGCAGCATGCCGTCCGCGAAGCTGTAGGCGTGGGGGAACACCGCGTCGGTCGCCTCGGTGTGGCGCATGTATTCCTGGACGCCGAAATTGGGGATCGACAGGTCGAAGTGGAGGGCCGCGGCCATGCAGACCGGCGACAGGTCGGTCGCCCCGTGGCAGCCGGTGCGCACGTGGTGCAGGTCGGCGAAGCTGGCGATCCGGCGCAGGTGGGTGATGCCGCCGGCATGCACCACCGTGGCGCGAATGTAGTCGATCAACTGCTCCTCGATCAGCTGCTTGCAGTCCCAGATCGAATTGAAGACCTCGCCCACGGCCAGGGGCGTGGTGGTGTGCTGGCGGATGATGCGGAAGCTGGCCTGGTTCTCGGCCGGGACGGCGTCCTCCATCCAGAAGGGGCGGTAGGGCTCCAGGTCCTTGCCCAGGCGGCCGGCCTCGATCGGGGTGAGCCGATGATGCACGTCGTGCAGCAGGTGCACGTCCCAGCCCAGGGCGTCGCGGGCCGCCTCGAACAGGCCGGGCGCGCTGCGCAGGTACTTCTCGGTCGACCACAGGCTTTCGGTCGGCAGGTCGCCGTCGGCCGGCTCGTAGAAGAACCTGTCCTTGGAGACGCCGTAGACCCCCTTGAGGCCGGGCACGCCCGACTGCAGGCGGATGGCCTTGTAGCCCTGGGCGGCGTAGATCGCGGCGTTCTCCAGGGTCTCCTCGACCGTGGCGCCGTTGGCGTGGCCGTAGACCATCACGCCGGCGCGGCAGGCGCCGCCCAGCAGCTGGTACAGCGGCAGGCCGGCGATCTTGGCCTTGATGTCCCACAGAGCCATGTCGACCGCGGCGATGGCGGCCATGGTCACCGGCCCGCGCCGCCAGTAGGCGCCCTTGTACAGGTACTGCCAGATGTCTTCGATCTGGTGGGCGTCGCGCCCGATCAGGCAGGGGATGACGTGGTCGGTCAGGTAGCTGGCCACCGCCAGCTCGCGGCCGTTCAGCGTGGCGTCGCCGACGCCGTGGACTCCGTCGCTGGTCTCGATCTTCAGGGTGACGAAATTTCGTCCCGGGCAAGTGACGATGACTCTGGCGGCGGTGATCTTCGGCATGGGACGCTTTCGTTGACCCGACGACCACATCGGATGGTAGCGTATCGGTAAATCAGGCGCGCCAGTTGTCAACCTAATGGTCTGACCAATAATGCGGTGGTGTCTCGACCTTTGTTCAAGGTAGCGGTATCACAAGGCCAAAGGCCGTCGCGTCCGCTTGTGTCGCGCGGAATGGTCGTCAGGGAGAAAACATGCGTCTCGTGTCCTTCGTGCGTGGGCTCTGCCTGGCGGCTGGCTTGATCTCGGCGACCCTGGCGGGCTCCACGGCCTGCGCCGAGGACGGCTATGACCTGTGGCTGCGCTATCGGCCGATGCCGGCGGCCCAGCGCCCTGAGCCGCGAACGATCGCGCCCGGCGCCGATACGCCGACGCTGAAGATCGCGCGCGCCGAGCTGCGGCGCGGGCTGGACGGGCTGGTCGGCGGCGCGCCGTCGCCGGACGGCCCCGCGATCCTGATCGGCACGCCCGCCGGCTCGCCCGCCATCGCGGCCCTGAACCTGCCGCTGAAGGGCGCGGGCGAGGAGGGCTACCTCATTCGGACGCTTCAGGACGCCAAGACCACGGTGATCGCCGCCAACAGCGACATCGGCGTGCTGTACGGCGTCTTTCACTACCTGCGCCTGGTCCAGACCGGGCAGGGCGTCGACAGGCTGGACATCCTCTCGGCCCCCAAGGTCCGCCATCGCCTGCTGAACCACTGGGACAACCTGGATGGCAGTGTCGAGCGCGGCTATGCCGGGGCTTCGCTGTGGGACTGGTGGAAGCTGCCGGACTACAAGGATCCGCGCTACGTGGACTACGCCCGGGCCAACGCCTCGATCGGGATCAACGGCGCGGTCCTGAACAACGTCAACGCCAAGGCCGACAGCCTGACCGCGCCCTATATCGCCAAGGCGGCGGCACTGGCCGACGTGTTCCGTCCGTACGGAATCAAGGTCTATCTGTCGGCCCGGTTCTCGGCCCCGATCGAGATCGGCGGACTGAAGACCGCCGATCCGCTGGACCCGGCCGTGCGCGCGTTCTGGAAGGCCAAGGCCGACGAGATCTACCAGGCCATCCCCGACTTCGGCGGCTTCCTGGTCAAGGCCAATTCGGAAGGCCAGCCCGGTCCGCAGGACTACGGCCGCACCCATGTCGACGGGGCCAACATGCTGGCCGACGCCGTGGGGCCGCACGGCGGGATCGTGATGTGGCGGGCCTTCGTCTATTCGCACGAGCAGCCGGACGACCGCGCCAAGCAGGGCTACAGCGAGTTCAAGCCGTTCGACGGCCAGTTCCGCGACAACGTCATCGTCCAGGTCAAGAACGGCGCCATCGACTTCCAGCCGCGCGAGCCGTTCCACCCGCTGTTCGGCGCCATGCCGAAGACCAATCTCGGCATGGAGTTCCAGATCACCAAGGAATATCTCGGCTTCGCCACCCACCTGGTCTATCTGGGCCCGCTCTACGAGGAGACCCTGAAGTCCGACACCTACGCCAAGGGGCCGGGCTCGACCGTGGCCAGGGTGGTGGACGGCTCCCTGGACGGCCGGCGCCAGACCCTGATGGCCGGGGTTTCCAACATCGGCCGCGACCGCAACTGGTCGGGCTCGCAGTTCGACCAGGCCAACTGGTACATGTTCGGCCGCCTGGCCTGGGATCCGGAGGCTTCCACCAAGGACATCGCCGCCGACTGGGCCAGGATGACCTTCTCCACGGACCCGCGCTTCGTCGAACCGGCGGTGGTGATGATGATGGGCTCGCGCGAGGCGGCGGTCGACTACATGACCCCGCTGGGCCTGCATCACCAGATGGGGCGCAGCCATCACTACGGTCCCGGCCCCTGGGTCAGCGGCGGCGAACGCGCCGACTGGACCAGCGTCTACTACGCCAAGGCCGGCAAGGACGGGATCGGTTTCGACCGCACCGCCGCCGGCAGCAACGCCGTGGCCCAATACGCCCCGGTGGTCGCCCGGCGCTTCTCCGACCTGAAGACGGTCGACGAGAAGGATCTGCTGTGGTTTCACCACCTGCCGTGGACCTATCGCCTGAAGTCCGGCCAGACCCTGTGGGACGGCCTGGTGACCCACTATTCGCGCGGGGTTTCCTATGTCGACGGCATGGGCAAGACCTGGGCGGACCTGGCGCCCTATGTCGATCCCGAGCGCCACGCCCAGGTCGCCGACTTCCTGGCCATCCAGCGCAACGAAGCCCAGTGGTGGCGCGACGCCTCGATCGCCTATTTCCAGACCTTCTCGGGCCTGCCACTGCCGGCCGGCGAAGCGCCTCCGGCCCATTCGCTGGACTATTACGAAAAGCTCAGCTTCCCCTACGCGCCGGGTATCTAGCGCGCGTCACGACCAGGTCACCGGACACGTCGGGGTGGGGGGAAGGGTCCCCATCACCGGCGGGTCGGGGAAGTACTGGGTCGTCACCTGGACGCTTTCGGCCGCCGCCTGGCCGAACAGCATCAGGATCAGCTGCAGGGACTCGTCGAGCCCCGACGAGATGCCGCCGCCGGTCAGGCGGTTGCCCGACACCACGAAGCGCGGGTTGCTGGTGTCGACCTCGATCTCGCAAAAGCTCTGCAGGCAGGCGATGAACGCCCAGTGCGTGGTCGCCCGGTGGCCGTCCAGCAGCCCCGCCCGGGCCAGCAGCAGGGCGCCTTCGCAGACCGAGCAGACCCAGGCGGCGTTGTCGGCGACCTGGCGCAGATAGGCCAGGTAGGGCGAGCCCGGATCGCTCATGATCCGGCCCAGCACGTTCGGATCGCCGCCGGGGACCCACAGCACGTCGAGGGTCGGAACATCCTCGAAACTGGCCTGGGCCTCGAAGCGGATGCCGTTCATCGCGGTCACGGGACCGCCGTCCTCGGAGAGGATCAGGGTCTCGAGCGGCTGGTCCTTGCCCGCCCAGTAGAACATCTCGGCCGGACCGGTGACGTCCAGCAGGTCGACCCCTTCGTAGACCGGTATGCCCAGCCTCATCGCGCCCCCTCCCTGGTTTCCACGACTTGAAAGCAACCATGACGCGTTGATTATCATGGGGTCAATTCAAGATGGCTGCTCGCCCGGGGTGGGAGGAAAAACGGCGTGCCCGAAGACACGCCCCTGGGGGGCGAAGAAGGCTTCCGCCCCGGGTTCTGGGCCTGGCCACCAAGGCCGGGCCTCAGGGCGCCGCGCAGTTGTCGGCGATTAACCGCATGTGCTCGGGCATCACCTGCACCGACTTGGCGATGACGGCGTGGATGTTGGCCATCCGGGCGCGCAAGTCGTCGGGCATGACATCGGCCATCGGGTCGTGGACGCGGGGCTCCAGGCCCTGGCCGGTCATCACCGCGAACCAGCTGGTGTCGGTGAACAGTTCCTCGTTCTCGCGGAACACCCGGCCGTAGCTCTGGAACACCGCGATCTTGTCGTCGCCGCCCGTGACGCGGCGACGGCCTCGGTCGCCAAGGCCTATCTCGACCTGATGCTGGACTATCGCCAGACCCGGGAGGTGCTGGCCGGGGGCATGGTCGACAAACATTCGTGGCTGCGGGGCTTCACCCCGCGCAAGGACCGCCTGATCTTCGAGCACGACTGGTTCGAGGCCGACGGCGATCCGGCCGCCCGCCTGCCCGAGGCGAGGCGCCGCTCAGGCGTGGGCGATGATCGGCAGGAAGGTCTCGGCCGTCAGGCTGGCCCCGCCCACCAGCACGCCGTCGACGTTCGGCGTGGCCAGGATTTCGGCCGCGTTGGCCGGAGTCACCGAGCCGCCGTACAGCAGCCGGACGCGGTCGCCGGCCGGACCCAGGATCGCGCGGCAGGTTTCGCGCAGCACCGCGTGCATGGCGGCGATGTCGTCCGCCGTGGCCGAGCGGCCCGTGCCGATCGCCCAGATCGGCTCATAGGCCACCGACAGCCAGTCGCCGTCGGCGTCGGCCGGCAGGCAGTTCTCCAGCTGGGCGCGGACCACCGCCTCGGCCTGGCCCGCCTCGCGAACCTCCAGCGGCTCGCCGACGCAGAGGATCACCGACAGGCCGTGGCGCCGTGCGGCTTCGGCCTTGCCGCGCACCTCGGCGTCGGTCTCGCGCCGGCCCGCCCGGCACTCGCTGTGGCCGACGATGGTGAAGGCCGCCCCGGCGTCCTTGACCATCGGCGCCGACAGGCAGCCGGTATGCGCGCCCTTGTCGGCCGCGTGGATGTCCTGCGCCCCCACGTGGATCGCGTTGGCGGCCTGCCAGGCGGCGGTGATCAGGGTCGCGGGGACCGCCACCCCGACCTCGACGGCGGGCGTCTCGCGCGCCGCGGCGTCGATAGCCCCCAGGACGGGCAGGGCGGCCAGGTTGCCGTGCATCTTCCAGTTTCCGACCACGAACTTCCGGGCGGGCTTTTCCATAGCGACGTGCATTCGGTCTCCATGCGCCGGCTGGCGCTCGTTTCTTGAAAGAGGCTGGGAGCGCGGGCGATCAGGCCTGCTCCAGCACCCTGGCGGGACGCTCCAGGCGGGCCAGCCGTTCGCCCAGGGCGTCCAGCTGGCGCCAGAGGGCCGGGGGCAGGCGATCGCCGAACCTGGCGTAGGCCTCGGGGATCAGGGCGGCTTCGGCGCGCCAAATCTCCGGGTCGACGGTCAGCAGCAGGTCAAGCTGGGCGTCGGTCAGGTCCAGGCCCGTCAGGTCCAGGCCGTCGCGGGCGGGCAGGCGGCCGATCGGGCTGTCGATCGCGTCGGCCTCGCCTTCGAGGCGCTCGACGATCCATTTCAGCACGCGGCTGTTGTCGCCATAGCCCGGCCAGACGAACTTGCCGCGCCCGTCCTTGCGGAACCAGTTGACGAAGTAGATGCGCGGCAGCTTGGCCGGATCGGCCGAGGCGCCCACCTTCAGCCAGTGGCCGAAATAGTCGCCCATGTTGTAGCCGCAGAACGGCAGCATGGCGAAGGGATCGCGGCGCAGCTCGCCGATGCTGTTCTCGGCCGCCGCCGTGCCTTCCGACGCGACGTTCGAGGCCAGGAACACGCCGTGTTCCCAGTCGAAGGCCTCGGTGACCAGCGGTACGGCCGAGGCGCGGCGGCCGCCGAACAGAATGGCCGAGATCGGCACGCCGGCCGGGTCTTCCCATTCGTCGGCGATGACCGGGCACTGTCCGGCCGGCACGGCGAAGCGGGCGTTGGGATGGGCGGCCGGCTCGCCCAGGTCCGGCGTCCAGGCCCGGCCCTTCCAGTCGACCAGGCCCTCGGGCGGATGCTCGGTCAGGCCTTCCCACCAGACGTCGCCGTCGGCGGTCAGGGCCACGTTGGTGTAGATGCCGTTGGAATGCAGGGTGTCGACGGCGTTGCGGTTGGTCTTCACCCCCGTGCCCGGCGCGACGCCGAAGAAGCCGGCCTCGGGATTGATCGCATACAGCCGCCCGTCGTCGCCGAACCGCATCCAGCAGATGTCGTCGCCGATCGTCTCGGCCTTCCAGCCGGGCAGGGTGGGCTGCAGCATGGCCATGTTGGTCTTGCCGCAGGCGCTGGGGAAGGCGGCGGCGACGTAGCGGACCTTGCCGGCCGGCGAGGTCAGCTTGAGAATCAGCATGTGCTCGGCCAGCCAGCCCTCGTCGCGGGCCATCACCGAGGCGATGCGCAGGGCGTAGCACTTCTTGCCCAGCAGGGCGTTGCCGCCATAGCCCGAACCGTAGGACCAGATCTCGCGGCTTTCGGGGAAGTGGACGATGTACTTGTCGTCGTTGCATGGCCAGGCCACGTCCGCCTGACCCTCCGCCAGGGGCGCGCCCAGGGTGTGCAGGGCCGGCACGAAGACGCCGTCCTCGCCCAGGGCGTCCAGGGCGGCCCGCCCCATGCGGGTCATCACCCGCATCGAGACGGCGACATAGGCGCTGTCGGTGATCTCGACGCCCAGGGCGCTGATCGGCGAACCGACCGGGCCCATCGAGAACGGCACGACGTACATCGTGCGGCCGCGCATGCAGCCGTCGAACAGGCCGTTCAGGGTCCGGCGCATTTCGGCGGGATCGCGCCAGTTGTTGGTCGGGCCGGCGTCGGCCTGGTCCTGTGAGCAGATGAAGGTGCGGCTCTCGACCCGGGCGACGTCGCGCGGGTCGGACGCGGCGTGGAACGAGTTGGGGCGGAGGTCGGGATTGAGGCGCTTGAGCGTGCCGGCGGCGACCAGTTCGTCGGTCAACGCGGTCCATTCCTCGTCGGAGCCGTCGCACCAGTGGATGGCCTTCGGCTTGGTCAGGGCGGCGACCTCGTCGACCCAGGCCAATAGACGCGCGTGTTTCGTCGGGGGCGCGTTGGCGCCCAGCCCTTGGTTTTGCATGTTCCGTCCTGCTGCAAGCTGGCGAGACTGTCGCTCGCCTTGGCGCGCACCATAACGTCGCGGCCTCTCAGGAAAAGCCCAATGTTTTCAATGACAACGTTGTCGGCAAAAATCTGAGCCCAGGATGCTGCGTGAAAGGCACGTTTTCACGCCCGGCGCCCGATTATGCGGAAGATGATCTGTGGGTGAGCCAAGCTTCGCCGAAACGGTCACGCTTTCGGGGTGTCCGCCGCGAATCGATGCCCCTGGAGGCGTCGGATCGGTTGCGCCGAGGCGGCCGCCTCCCGGGGAGCCGCGCGGGCGGCGGGGCCCTGGCGGACTCGGTTCGGGCGTCTATGGTGTCGGCGCCTTTCCCGTGGAGCGACGAACGGAAATGAAGCCGAAGCCTCTCATTCTCACCGCCGTGATGCTGGGCCTTGGCGGGCTCTGCTTCGGATCACAGGCCATGGCCCAGGCCAAGCCGGAGGATACCGAGATCTGGAAGCCCGTGCCGGCCGTGGTCACCCCGGCCAAGGAGGCGGGCGGTCCGCCTTCGGACGCCATCGTGCTGTTCGACGGCGGCGACCTGAAGGAATGGGTCGCGACCCAGGACAAGTCGCCGGCCGGCTGGGCCGTGGCCGACGGCGTGCTGACCGTCGACAAGACGCGCGGCAACATCGAGACCCGGCGAAGCTTCAAGGACTACCAGCTGCATCTGGAATGGCGGATCCCGGCCGACATCACCGGCTCGGGCCAGGCGCGAGGCAACAGCGGCGTCTTCCTGGCGTCCACCGGCCCCGGCGATCGCGGCTACGAGCTGCAGGTCCTCGATCCCTACCAGAACCCCACCTATGTGAACGGCCAGGCCGCCAGCCTCTACAAGCAGCATCCGCCCCTGGTGAACGCGGGTCGCAAGCCGGGCGAGTGGCAGGTCTATGACGTGGTCTGGCGGGCGCCGGTGTTCGGACCCGACGGGGCGCTGGTCTCGCCGGCCACCGCGACCGTGCTGCACAACGGCGTGCTGGTGCAGGACAACGCCGCGTTCGCGGGCGAGACGGTCTATATCGGCAAGCCGCCGTCACGGCCCTTCACCTCGGCGCCGATCAAGCTGCAGGCCCACGGCGACCCCAGCGCGCCGATCAGCTTCCGCAACATCTGGGTCCGCGAACTGTCGCCGCGGCCCTAGGACCCTTCGGGCGGCGGGGCCGTGCTCGACCGCACGACCAGGCGGTGGGGCAGGGTGACGTTCTGCAGGGCGCTGGCGCGGTCGGCCAGGATGTCGAGCAGCAGCCGGACCACCTCGTGGCCGATCCGCTCCATCGGCTGGCTGACCGTGGTCAGTTGCGGGCTGAGATACTGCGCGAAGCGGATGTCGTCGAAGCCGACCAGCGACACGTCGCGCGGGCATTCCAGGCCGCGCCGGCGAATGGCCTCGATCGCGCCCATCGCCATCTCGTCGCTGAAGCAGAAGATCGCCGTGGGCGGACCGGGCTGGTCCAGCAGCTCGCCCGCCTGGCGCAACCCGGATTCGATGGAGAAGTCGCCGATGGCCATGCGCAGCGCGCTGGCCTGGCCCCGGCGCTGGGCGGCCGCGAGGACGCCGGCCAGGCGGTCGCCGCTGATCGGGCTGACCAGCGGGCCGGTCACGATCCCGATCCGCGTATGGCCCAGGCCGTAGAGGTGCTCCATGACCTCGGCGGCGGCGCCCTCGTTGTCGATATGGGCGCTGGACACCGCCAGGCCCGGGCGGAACTCGCAGCCGTTGACGATCGGCGTGCGCGGGCCCTTGGCGGCGACCATCTCGGCCAGGACGTCCGGAAGGCGATGGCCCAGGAAGATCAGGCCGTCGGCCTCCTTGCGCCGGAACATCGCCGCGTACTGCTCTTCGCGCGCCTCTTCGTGGCGCGTGTCGCCCAGCAGCACGGAATAGCCGGCCGCCAGGGCCGCTTCCTCCACGCCGCGGATGACCTGCGAGAAGAAGGGGTTGGAGATGTCCGGCACGGTGACCAGGATCTTCTCGGTCCTGAGGGTCCTCAGGCTCTTGGCCGCGAAATTGGGCTCGTAGCCGAGGCGGGTGACCGCCTCCATCACCTTCTTGCGGGTCGCCTCCAGCACCAGTTCGGGCGCGCTGAACACTCTCGAAACCGTCGCGGTCGAGACCCCTGCGTCCTGAGCGACATCTTGAATGGTGGCCATCGGCGCGACACTGGCCGCAAGCCGGACCCTTGGCAAGGCGCAGCTCCCCCGCTTTGGTCCGCAGCTGGACGGTTGCCGCCTTGACGGACCCCTGTTATCGATGATTTCGATTACATAAGCGCGGGAACGGTCCAAACGGGCCGGAAACCTGGTCGCAATGCTGGTCGGGGAGGCCAGAACCATGACGACGCGCCTGCGGCTCTTCCTGATGATGGTGCTCCAGCTGGCGATCTGGGGCGCCTGGGCGCCGAAGATCTTCCCCTACATGGGCATGCTGGGCTTCCAGCCTTGGCAGCAATCGCTGGTCGGCAGTTCCTGGGGCGTGGCCGCCGTGGTCGGGATCTTCTTCTCGAACCAGTTCGCCGATCGCAATTTCGCCGCCGAGCGGTTCCTGGCGATCAGCCACCTGATCGGCGGCCTGGCCCTGGTCGGGACGGCGCTGTCGACCAGTTTCTGGCCGTTCTTCGCCTGCTATCTGATCTTCAGCCTGGTCTATGTGCCGACCCTGTCGGTGACCAACTCGATCGCCTTCGCCAACCTGCGCGACCCGGCGGGCGAGTTCGGCGCGGTGCGGATGGGCGGGACGGTGGGCTGGGTGCTGGTCAGCTGGCCCTTCGTCTTCCTGCTGGGCGCCCATGCCGGCGTCGAGCAGGTGCGGTGGATCTTCCTGGTCGCGGCGATCCTCTCGTTCGCCTTCGCGGGCTACGCCCTGACCCTGCCGCACACGCCGGCCCGCAAGGACGCGCCGGGAATCGACAACCTGGCCTGGCGACGGGCCCTGAAGCTGCTGGGCGCGCCGTTCGTGCTGGTGCTGTTCGTCGTCACCTTCATCGATTCGGTGATCCACAACGGCTACTTCGTGATGGCCGACGCCTTCCTGACCAACCGGGTCGGGATCGCCGGCAACCTCAGCATGGTGGTGCTGAGCCTGGGCCAGGTGGCCGAGATCCTGACCATGTTCCTGCTGGGCCGGGTCCTGGCGCGACTGGGGTGGAAGGTCACCATGATCATCGGCGTCCTGGGCCACGCCGCGCGCTTCGCGGTCTTCGCCTTCTTCGCCGACAGCATCCCGGTGATCGTGGCCGTGCAGCTGCTGCACGGGATCTGCTACGCCTTCTTCTTCGCCACCGTGTACATCTTCGTGGACGCGGTGTTCCCCAAGGACGTCCGCTCCAGCGCCCAGGGCCTGTTCAACCTGCTGATCCTGGGCGTCGGCAACGTGGTGGCCAGCTTCCTGTTCCCGACCCTGGTCAGCCGGCTGAGCCAGGCCGGCGCGGATGGCGTGGCGACGGTCGACTATACGAGCCTGTTCCTGGTCCCGACCGGCATGGCCCTGGTGGCGGTGCTGCTGCTGGCCCTGTTCTTCAAGCCGCCGACGCGGGCTCCGGTGGCGGAGGTCGACGACGACGGCCCCGTCGCCGCGGCCAGCCCGGCCCAGCCCTAGCCATGCCCCTTCAGAAAAAGGAAAGCCTCGTGCGCTCAACAGCTTGCGAAACTCGAGCTTCGTCCGCCGATCTGTCGCGGCGCGGCCTCCTGGCCGCGGGCGCGGCCGCCCTGGGCGCCGCCTATGCCGGCGTGGCCGGCGCGGCGGAGAAGCCGTTCTTCCAGCGCCGCGACCTGCCGGTCGGCATCCAGCTCTACACCCTGGGTCCGGACCTGCAGAAGGACCTGGACGCCCAGCTCGCCACCCTGGCGAAGATCGGCTTCAAGTCGGTGGAGCTGGCCGGCTATCTGGGCCGCACCCCCGCGCAACTGCGCGCCGCCTTCGACAAGGCGGGCCTGGTCTGCCCCAGCGCCCACGTCTCGCCCAAGGGCGCCAGCGGCCCCAGCTTCAGCGGCGACCTGGCCAAGCTGGCCGACGAGCTGCAGGTGATCGGCGTGAAGTCGGCCATCATGCCGATCCAGTACATCCCGGATCGTCTGGGCGGCGCTGATCTGCGCCAGGCCAGCGCGCAGATGACGGCCGACGACTGGAAGTGGAACGCCGATTTCCTGAACGAGAAGGCCGCCGTCCTCAAGAAGGCGGGCCTGGCGACGGGCTATCACAACCACAATTTCGAGTTCGCGCCGCTGGGCGACACCAGCGGGATGGAGATCCTGCTGGCCCAGACCGATCCCAGCCTGGTCACCTTCGAGATGGACGCGGGCTGGGTCACGGCGGCCGGGCGCGATCCGTTCGCCCTCCTGAAGGCGCATCCGGGCCGCTTCACCCTGATGCACATCAAGGACGTCAAGCCGAGCACCAAGGCCAATTTCGTCCTGCAGATGGACCCGACCGAAATCGGCGGCGGCAAGATCGACTGGCCCAAGCTGCTGCCCGCCGCCCATGCCGCCGGGGTCCGGGGCTTCTTCTACGAGCAGGAGGCGCCGTTCGCCCATCCGCGGCTGGAGTCGGCCAAGATCAGCTTCGACTACCTGGCGCGCGTGGTCGCCTGATGAGCGGACAGGCGCCCCTGCGGTTGGCCATGGTCGGCGGCGGCCCCGGCTCGTTCATCGGGCCGGTGCACCGCATGGCCGCCGAGCTGGACGGCCGCATCCGGCTGGCGGCCGGCGTGTTCAGCCGGGATCCCGAGAAGAACGCCAGGGCGGCCGCCGACTGGGGCGTCGCGCCGGATCGGGTCTATCCGGACCACCACGCGATGATCGCCGCCGAGCGGGCGCGTCCCGACGGTGTCGACCTGGTCTCCGTCGTGACGCCCAACCATCTGCACTTCGACGTCTCCGCCGCCGCCCTGCGGGGCGGCTTGCACGTGGTCAGCGACAAGCCCGCCACCCTGAACCTGGCGCAGGCGCAAGAGTTGGCCGACATCGTCGCGGCGTCCGGCAAGCTCTACGGCCTGACCTACACCTATACGGGCTATCCGATGGTCCGCGAGGCGCGCGAGATCGTGGCGCGCGGCGACCTGGGCGCGGTGCGCAAGGTCGTGGTGGAATATTCGCAAGGCTGGCTGTCGCGGCCCCTCGAGCGCGAGGACAACAAGCAGGCCAGCTGGCGCTCGGATCCCAGCCTGTCGGGCGTCGGCGGCTGCATCGGCGACATCGGCGTCCACGCCTTCAACATCGCCGAGTTCATCACGGGCAGGCGCGTCGAGCGCCTGTGCGCGGACGTCGCCACGGTGGTGCCGGGGCGCGATCTGGACGACGACTGCAACGTGCTGCTGCGGTTCGAGGGCGGGGCGCGCGGCGTGCTGATCGCCTCGCAGGTCTCCGCGGGCGCCCGCAACGGCCTGAAGATCAGCGTCTATGGCGAGACCGGCGGCCTGACCTGGGGCCACGAGGACCCCAATGTCCTGACCCTGGACTGGCTGGACGGGCCCAGCCAGGTGCTGCACGCCGGCTCGGCCTATCTGGGCCCGGGCGCTCGCGCGGTCACGCGGCTGCCGACGGGCCACCCGGAAGGCTTCATCGAGGCCTTCGCCAACATCTATCGCGACTTCGCCGATGCCATCGTCGGAAAGGGCGACGGCCAGCTCGTTCCGGATATCGCCGAAGGCGTGCGCGGCATGGCGTTCGTCGAGCGCGCCGTGGCGGCCAGCCGGGCGGACGCCGGCTGGGTGGGGCTCTCGCAAGAAGGAGAGGGGTGATGAAGACGCTCAAGGGACCGGCCATCTTCCTGGCCCAGTTCATCGGCGGCGAGCCGCCGTTCGACAAGTTGGAGACCATGGCGAAATGGGTCGCCGATCTCGGCTATGTCGGGGTGCAGATGCCGACGGGCGGGGCGGACTCGTTCTTCGACCTGGCGCGGGCGGCGGAAAGCCAGGCCTATTGCGACGACATCGCGGGGATGCTGGCGGGCCACGGCCTGCAGATCACCGAGCTTTCGACCCATCTCCAAGGCCAGTTGGTGGCCGTGCATCCGGCCTATGACGAGCTGTTCGACGGCTTCGCGCCGCCCGAGTTGCGGGGCAAGCCGAAGGAACGCCAGGCCTGGGCGGTGGGGCAGCTGAAGGCCGCCGCCGTGGCCAGCCGGCGCCTGGGCTTGAACGCCCACGCCACCTTCTCCGGCGCCCTGGCCTGGCCCTACTTCTATCCCTGGCCGCAGCGGCCCGCGGGCCTGGTCGAGGAGGCCTTCGCCGAGCTCGGTCGTCGCTGGAAGCCGATCCTGGACGCCTTCGAGACCGAGGGCGTCGACGTCTGCTACGAGATCCATCCGGGCGAGGATCTGCACGACGGGGCCACGTTCGAGCGGTTCCTGGACGAGGTGGGCGGCCATGCGCGCGCCAACATCCTCTACGACCCCAGCCACTTCGTGCTGCAGCAGCTGGACTATCTGGGCTACATCGACCGCTACCACGAGCGGATCAAGGCCTTCCACGTCAAGGACGCCGAGTTCCGGCCCTCGGCCCGGTCCGGGGTCTATGGCGGCTATCAGGGCTGGGTGGATCGCCCGGGGCGTTTTCGCTCGCTGGGCGACGGGCAGGTGGATTTCAAGGCGATCTTCTCGAAGCTGGCCCAGTACGACTACGCCGGCTGGGCGGTGCTGGAATGGGAATGCGCCCTCAAGCATCCCGAGCAGGGCGCCCGCGAAGGCGCGCCGTTCATCCGCGACCATATCATCCAGGTGACCGACAAGGCGTTCGACGACTTCGCCGGCAGCGCGCCCGACGCCGGCCGCAATCGGCGCCTATTGGGCCTGTAGAGGCGACGCAGAATCTCTGACGGAGTTCACGGAATGAAGTTCCCGCTTATGCTTGCCGCGCTCCTGAGCGCCTCGGCCGCCAGCGCCGTCGCCGCGCCTTCGGGGCAGGCCGTGTTCGAGCAGCGCTGCTCGGTCTGCCATTCGCTGCAGCCAGCCCCGGGCAAGATGGGGCCGCCCCTGGCCGGTGTGGCGGGCCGCAAGGCCGGCTCCGTCGCGGGCTACGCCTACAGCAACGCGCTGAAGACCTCGAACATCACCTGGACGCCGGACAAGCTGGACGCTTTCGTCAAGGCGCCGGGCAAGACGGTCCCCGGGACCAAGATGCTGCTGGGCGCGCCGGACGCCGAACAGCGCGCCGCCGTGATCCAGTATCTGAGCTCCCTCAAGAAATAGCCTTGAGGGAGCCCCGGGGCGGCTCAACGCGCTGTCAGTTCCTGGATCTCGATGTCCTTGAACTCGATCGGATGGCCCTCGCTCTGCAGGGCGATGTAGCCCTCCGTCACAGGCTGTGCGCCGCGGGCGAGGATGTAGGGCTTGGCCCCGCCGGCGACGGTGTCGTCGGGATCCAGGGTCACGTTGGCATAGTGGTGGACGACCACGCCGTTGATCTTCTGGGAGATCTCGCCGCTGGGCAGGACTTCCAGCTCGACCTTGACCCAGGTTCCGTTGGGGACGGTCGGCGCGTTGGCCGACGGCGTGCAGTGGTCCTTGGCCGTCACGCCGTCGAAGGTGATGTTGGTTCCGGGCGTGCAGACCGCGCCGGTCGGGCGGGGGGCGTCGCCTTCCTTGCCCAGCAGCTGGAACTCGATGGAGACGGGGAAGGGTTGCTCCACCCCCATGCTCTCCGGGCTCTGGCTGTCGAACATGATCCCGCTGTTGCTGCGCGCCCAGGCGGGCGTGTCGGGCAGGCCGCCCTCGGTCAGGAAGCGATAGGTCAGGCGCAGGCGATAGGCCTTGAAAGGCGTCTTGTAGAACAGATGCCCGAACTGGCCGTCCAGCTTGTCGTAGTCGGCGTAGGAGACGCGGATCGCGCCGTGGTCGGCCACGAAGGTCTGCCGATAGTTCTCGCCCGCCGGATGCTTGGCGACCTTCGGCGTCCAACCGTCCAGGGTGCGTCCGTCGAACAGCGGGCGCCACGGCCCGGCCTTCACCGTCTCGGCGCTGGCCTGGGCGCCGGCCCAGAGGGCCAGGCCGGCGAACAATGCGCCGGCGGCCTGGCTCCGCGTCACGGCGCGGCGCTTTCGAACGGACTGGCTCTGTTTCATCATGGCCTTTTTCTTCCTCCCGGGGGTCCAGCGGTTTTCACATGAAACCGCAAGCTTTCTTGCAATGTAACCCATTTCATGGAAGCCTCCAGGCAACAATGAACGGGTTCGCCGAAGTCGGCGCGTCGTGCTGCGGGCAGCGGGCGCGGTTCCGCCGGTCGCGCCAAGCGGGGAGCAAACATGGCTAATCTCAACGGTCGCGCACGCCGGGAGAACACCTACGACGCGATCGTCGTCGGCAGCGGCATAACCGGCGGCTGGGCGGCCAAGGAGCTGACCCAGAAAGGTCTCAAGACCCTGGTCCTGGAGCGCGGTCCGATGGTCCGCCACCTCGAGGACTATCCCACCGCCACCCTGGATCCCTGGCAGGCGAAGTACCCGCAGGGCCAGTTGCCGCCGGACGAGCTGAACGCGCACTACGCCGTGCAGAAGCGCACCGGCTACACGCTGACCGAATACACCAAGCATTTCTTCGTCCGCGACGACCAGAACCCCTATACCGAGGAAAGCCGCTACGACTGGATCCGCGGCTATCACGTCGGCGGGCGGTCGCTGACCTGGGGACGCCAGAGCTATCGCCACAGCCCGATCGACTTCGAGGCCAACGCCCGCGAGGGGATCGGCGTCGACTGGCCGATTCGCTACGAGGAGCTCGCGCCCTGGTACGACCATGTCGAGCGCTTCATCGGCGTCTCGGGCCAGGCCGAAGGTTTGCCTCACCTGCCGGACGGCCAGTACCAGCCGCCGATGGAGATGAACTGCGTCGAGAAGGCCTTCAAGGCCAAGTCCGAGGCGCGGTTCCCCGAACGGCGGATCACCATGGGCCGGACCGCCCACCTGACCGATCCGACCGAGGAGCAGCTCGCGCTGGGCCGGACCAAGTGCCAGTTCCGCAACATGTGCATCCGCGGCTGCCCGTTCGGCGGCTACTACAGCTCCAATTCCGGCGGGCTGGTGGCGGCCGAGCGCACCGGCAACCTGGTGATCCGCCCGGGGTCGATCGTCACCTCGCTGATCTATGACGAGAAGAAGGGCAAGGCGACCGGCGTGCGCATCCTCGACGCGACGACGCGCCAGGAGGAGGAGTTCTACGCCGACGTCGTGTTCCTGTGCGCCTCGGCCTTCAACTCGGCCTGGATCATGATGAACTCGACCAGTTCGCGGTTCCCCAACGGCTTCGGCAACGGCAGCGACCAGCTGGGCCGCAACGTCATGGACCATCACCTGGGCGTCGGAGCCAGCGGCGAGGCCCCCGAATTCGCCGACATGTACTATTCGGGCCGCAGGCCCAACGGGATCTACGTGCCGCGCTTCCGCAACCTGGGCGACGCGGCCACCAAGCGAAACGACTACCTGCGGGGCTTCGGCTACCAGGGCGGCGCCTCACGGCCCGGATGGGATCGCGACCTGACCAGGCAGGGACGGGACCCCTCCGGTCCGCGGGGCTTCGGGGCGGCGCGCAAGGCCGCGCTGAGCCAGCCGGGTCCGTGGATCATCGGGCTGGGCGGGTTTGGCGAGATCCTGCCCTACGAGGACAATCGGATCACCTTGAACCGCGACAAGACCGACGAGTTCGGCCTGCCGACCCTGTCGATGAACGTCACGATCCGCGAGAACGAGCTGGCCATGCGCCGCGACATGCAGACGGCGGCGGCGGAGATGCTGGAGGCGGCGGGCTTCAAGAACGTCGAGGGACGCGACGGCGGCTACGCGCCCGGCCTGGGCATCCACGAGATGGGCACCGCGCGCATGGGCCGGGATCCGAAGACCTCGGTGCTCAACGCCCACAACCAGGTCCACGAGTGCAAGAACGTCTATGTCACCGACGGGGCGGCCATGACCTCGGCGTCCTGCGTGAACCCGTCCCTGACCTATATGGCGCTGACCGCCCGGGCCGCCGACCACGCGGTCCAGGCGCGCAAGCGGGGAGAGCTGTGATGCTGCTGAGCCGACGCGACGCGATACGCGGCCTGACCTTCACTTTTGGGGCCGCGGCGACGGGCTTCGCCGGCCGCGCCATGGCGGCCGCGCCCGCCCTGGCCTGGACGCCGACGGCGCTGACCCCCGACCAGGCTCGCCTGGTCGACGTGGTGGCCGAGCTGATCATTCCCAAGACCGACACGCCGGGGGCGCGGGAGGCGGGAGTGCCGCAGTTCATCGACCGCGCGCTGGCCGACTATTTCGACAAGGCCCAGGCCGAGCGCCTGCGGGCGGGGCTGGTGCGGATGGACGCCGACGCCCGCGCCGCCCATGGCGACGTCTTCGTGGCGCTGACGCCGGAGCAGCAGGTCGAGCTTCTGGCCGGCTATGACCGGGAAGCCTCGTCGGGCCAGACGGCGGGCGGGGGCCACTTCTTCCCGCTGCTGGAAGACCTGGTGACGGTCGGCTATTTCACCTCCGAGCCCGGCGCGACGGTGGCGTTGCGGTACGATCCCGTCCCCGGCGCCTATCACGGCTGCGTGCCGCTGGCGGAGCTCGGCCGGGGCTGGGCGACCCGTTAGGGGCTCGAACAGCCTCTACGAGATTTTCGGGACGACGGACGCCCCGTCGTCCGAGGGCGGCTGTTCGGACAGGGCGTAGATCCTCTCCATTTCCACCCAGGTCCGGTCGGGGGCGAACGGCAGGGGCCGTTGGAAGGTGCGCATCAGCGCGTCCCACGCCCGCACGTCGGGATTGGCGGCGTCGCGCGCCGCCTTGGCCGCGGCGTCGTAGCCGTCGCCCTGTTCCAGGATCATGAACAGCCGGTCGCCGACCAGCCAGATCTCCAGCGCGCGCACATCGTCGGCGCGGATGGCGGCCGTCACCGCGGCGGGCGGCCCTCCCGCCCCGTGCCAGGCGCGATAGCGGGCGATCCGGTCGGGATCGTCGTGCAGGTCGACGGCGAAGCAGCGGCGCGTCGTCCGGTTCATCGACAAGGCCGTTGACGCGAGCACAAGGGGGCTTGTAAACATAATACGTATTATCTTATTGGGCTGATCGCGGGGAGGCAAGCGTGACCCAGCTGTATGGACGAACGCTGAGCCGTCGCGCCCTGGCCGAGCGCACCGGCGCCCTGTCGCAGTTCGCCGGCGTGCGCCTGTCGACCCTGGGGGACGGCGTCGAGCGCGGCGTGCGGCAGCTGGAATTCCGCACCGGCTCGGGCCTGCGCTTCACGGTCCTGGTCGACCGGGCGATGGACATCGCCGAGTGCGAGCACAACGGCCGCGCGGTCGGCTGGCATTCGCCGTCGGGCTTCCGCAATCCCGCGCTGCACGAGTACGAGGGGGAGGGCGGGCTTTCCTGGTTCCGGTCGTTCTCGGGCCTGCTGGTCACCTGCGGCCTGGACCATGTGCTGTTCATGCACGACGACCCCGCCGACCACTATGTCTACGGTCCCCGCAAGGTCGTCCGTTCGTCGCTGCACGGGCGGATCGGCACGATCCCGGCCCGGCTGACCGGCTATGGCGAACGCTGGGACGGCGACGACTGCGTCCTGTGGGCCGAGGGCGTGGTGCGGCAGTCGACGGTGTTCGGCGAGGACCTGCACCTGATCCGGCGGATCGAGGCCAACGTCGGAACCGACGAGATCCGCCTGCACGACCGCGTGGTCAATCACGGCTTCTACAAGACGCCGCACATGTACTGCTACCACATCAATGTCGGCTATCCGGTCCTGGCCGAGGGCGCGCGCTACGTGGCGCCGATCCGCGACGTGGTCTGGGCCGCCCATGCCGGCGACGATTATCGCAGGCAGGGCGTCGGCTACCGGACCCTGCCGACCCCGATCCGCAACTTCCACGAACAGGTGTGGCAGCACGAGATGGCCGCCGACGCCGACGGGCGGGTCAATGTGGCCCTGGTCAACGACGCCATCGGCTTCGGCTTCGAGGTCCAGACCCTGAAGTCGCAGTTCCCCGCCATGTACGAGTGGCAGAACCTGCACGCGGGCCACTACGCGCTGGGGATCGAACCCTCGACCAACCACGTGCTGGGCAAGGACTTCGCGCGCGAGCGGGGCGAGCTGATCCAGCTGGAGCACGGCGAGGAGCGCCGCTACGACAGCGTCTTCCGCATCCTGCCCGACGCCGGCGCGGTGGTTGAGGCGGTTCGCCGGATCGAGGCCACGGCCCGGCAGCCGGCCGAGGACTATCCTGTCCCGTCCGGCGTCTATCCCGTCCTCGGGGAGCGCTGAGATGACGGCGCTCCGGGACCTGGATGGCCGGGTCGTCCTCTATACCGGCGCGGCGGGCGGCCTGGGCCTGCAGACGTCCCTGAAGTTGATGGCGCGCGGCGCGACCGTCGTGGCGATCGACAACGATCCGATCAAGGTGGCGGCGCTGGAGGCCGAGGCGGCCCGGGCCGGAGCCGGGCGCCTGGTCGTCTCGACCGCCGACCTGTCCGATCTCGACGGTTTCCGGACGGTGCTGAAGGACCTGCTGGCCCAGGTCGGCGCCTTCGACGTGGTGATCAACAACGCCGCCATCTATCCCTCGCGTCCGTTCGAGGACTACACGATCGAGGACCACCAGGCGGTCCAGCGGGTCAATGTCGATGCGGCGATCGTGGCGGTGCAGGCGGCCCTGCCGGCCATGCGCGCCCGAGGCTTTGGGCGGATCATCAACATCTCCAGCATCACCCTGTCGGGCGAATGGGCCAACCTGTCGCCGTATGTCGCCTCCAAGGGCGCGCTGGTCGGCCTGACCCGGGCCTGGGCGCGCGAGTTCGGGCCCTACGGGATCACCGTCAACGCCATCGCGCCGGGGGCTTTCCCGACCGATGCCGAGAAGATCCATCCGGATCCTGAAGGCTACGCCCGCCACGTGCTCGACAGCCAGGCCGTCAAGCGCCGGGGACACGCCGGCGACATCGCCCACGCCATCGCATTCTTCGCCGCCGACGAGGCGGGCTTCATCACCGGCCAGACGCTGCACGTCAACGGCGGCTGGGTGATGAGCTGAACCAGCCGGAAGGTCCTTCTCTCCATGGGTATTCTCAGCGGAATCCGCGTTCTCGACTGCTCCATCGCCATGGCCGGCCCGTTCGCCGCCCAGCGCCTGGGCGACCTGGGCGCAGACGTGATCAAGGTCGAGCCGACCACCGGCGAATGGCAGCGCCACGTCGCGGCCGGCGGGGCGCGCGGCAACCAGATCAACGTCTCGTTCCTGTCGCTGAACCGCAACAAGCGCTCGCTGGCCGTCGACCTGAAGACGGAGGAGGGCAAGGCCCTGCTGCTGGACATGGTCAAGACCGCCGACGTCTTCCTGCAGAACTACCGGCCCGGCGTCGCCCAGCGGCTGGGCGTCGACTACGAGACCCTGGCGAAGATCAATCCGCGCCTGATCTACGTGTCGATGTCGGGCTATGGCGAGGATGGTCCGTACAGGAACTATCCCGGCCAGGACCTGCTGCTGCAGGCCATGTCGGGGGCGATGATGTCGTCGGGCGCGGCCGACCAGCCGCCCCAGCCGGCCGGCCAGTACCTGGTCGATGCGATCACCGCCTATACCGCCTTCGAGGGCGCTCTGGCGGCGCTGTTCCACCGCGAGCGCACGGGCGAGGGCCAACTGGTGCAGATCAACATGCTGGACGCCATCACCACCATCCAGATGCAGGAGCTGTCGGTGTTCTCCATCGGCGGCAAGCCGCAGACGCGCTCGGCCGAGCCCCACGCCCACAGCTATATCCGCGCGCCGTACGGCGTGTTCCAGACCCGCGACGGCTACATCTCGATCGCCATGGCGTCGCTGAAGACCCTGGGCCGGCTGATCGACGAGCCGTTCTTTGCCGACCTGGACGACGAGACCGACAGCTGGACCCACCGCGACGAGATCCATGCCTGCGTGCGCCGGCGGCTGGTCCATCGCGACAGCGCCGACTGGCTGGCCCTGTTTCGCGACAACGACATCTGGTGCGGCCCGGTCTACGGCTATGCCGAGCTCGTCGAGGATCCGCAGATCCAGCACAACGGGACCTTCGTCGAGTACGACCACCCGACCGAGGGTCGCGTGAAGGCGCCAGGCTTTCCGATCCGCTTTTCCAAGACGCCGTCGACCATCGCGCGGGGCGCGCCGCTGGTCGGCGAGCACACCCGCGAGATCCTGGCCGAGGCCGGCCGCGCGCCCGGGGAGATCGACGCCCTGGTCCGGGCCGGCGTGGTGCGGGCGGCATGACCGCGCCCCGCTATCGCGGCCTGACCTGGGACCATCCGAGGGGATACCGGGCGCTGGAGGCCGCCGCCGCGCGGCTCGACCCGGTACGGGACGGCCTGGCCCTGACCTGGGACCGCCATTCCCTGGAAGGCTTCGAGGAACGGCCGATCGGCGAGCAGTGCGCCCTCTACGACCTGGTCGTGCTGGACCATCCGCATGTCGGCGAGGCCGTGACAGCCGACTGCCTGGTTCCGCTGGAGGACCTGTTCGGGAGCGAGGAGATCGCCGCCTGGCGGGCCGCCGCCATGGGCCGCAGCCTCGTCAGCTATCGCTATGCCGGCCGCCACTGGGCGCTGCCGCTGGACGCCGCCACCCAGGTCATGGCCTGGCGCAAGGATCGCCTCGACGCGCCGCCGACGCTGTGGGACGAGGTCGCGCGGCTGTCCGAAACCGGCGGCGTGGCGCTCTCGCTGTCGGGACCGCACGCGGCTCTGACCTTCCAGTCGATCTGCGCGGCCCACGGCGCGCGGCCGGCGGCGGACGGCGAAGCCTTTGTCGAGCGCTCGGCCGGCCGCGCCGCCTGGGACCTGCTGTCCCGGCTGGCGGCGCGCAGCCCGCGGGCCTTGCGGCCGCTGAACCCGATCGGCCTGCTGGCGCATATGAGCACCCGCGACGAGGTGGTCGTCTGCCCCCTGGTCTACGGCTATGTGAACTACGCGCCCGGGGGGGCGCTGGGCTTCGCCGACGCGCCTGGGGTGACGGCGGACGGCCCGGTGGGCTCGATCCTCGGGGGAACGGGGATCGGCGTGTCGCGGCGCTGCGCGGTGACGCCGCAACTGCTGGACCATCTGCGCTGGCTGATGGGCGAGGCGACGCAGCGCGGCTTCATCCCGGAGCACGCGGGGCAGCCCGCCCTGAAGAGCGCCTGGCGCGATCCCGTCGTCAACGCGCGCTGGGGCGACTTCTACGCCAACACCTACGCCACCCTGGACGGCGCCAGCCTGAGGCCGCGCCACGACGGCGCCATCGCCTTCCAGACGGCGGCCTCGCACCGCATCCGCGCCGGCCTCGAGGCGGACGACGGCGCCGACCGGGTGCTGGACGACCTGCAGGCGTTGTTCGAGCGCCACCGCCCGCCGGGCGCGGAGACCTGAGGAGCAGACGAATGAACCAGGACGACGCGCTGTTGTTCGAGGTGACGGGCCATGTCGCCGTCATCACCCTGAACCGGCCGCACAAGCTGAACGCGGTGACGCCGGCCATGGCCAAGGCCGTCGAGGCCGCCATCGCCGAGGTCGACACTTCCGACACCATCCGCTGCGTGGTGATCACCGGGGCAGGGGAAAAGGCCTTCTGCGCCGGGTCGGACATCTCGACGCTGGACCAATACCAGACGCCGTGGGATTTCCGGAACCGCGGCGACTATTGCGACGCCGTGCGCCTGTGCCGCAAGCCGACGATCGCGGCGGTCAACGGCTACGCCCTGGGCGGCGGACTGGAGACGGCGATGAGCTGCGACATCCGCATCGCCTCGACCAACGCCCGGTTCGCCGCGCCGGAGATCAAGCTGGGCTGGATCGGCGGGGGCGGCATGGCGGCCGGCCTGGTCCATTCGATCGGCGCCTCGAACGCCGCCCTGATGATCCTGACCGGCGACGCGGTCGAGGCCGAGACCGCCAGGCAATGGGGCCTGGTCAGCGAGGTCGTCGCGCCCGACGCGCTGCTGGCGCGGGCCAGGGCGATCGCCGAGGTGATCGCCTCGCGCGCCCCGATCGCCGCCGAGACCGCCAAGCTGAACCTCAAGGCGGCCCACGCCATGCCCTACGAAAAGGCCGTCGAATACGAGCGCGACCTGCAGACCATCTGCTTCGCCACCGAGGACGCGGCCGAGGGGCGGGCGGCGTTCGCGCAGAAGCGCGCGCCGGTCTTCCGCCGCCGCTGATCGGCGCCGCCTGTTCGCGCCGGTCGAGGATCGCTACGAAGGGGCTCTGACGCCCGCCCGTCGCGGCCCGACCCGAGCGAGGACATGAAACCCAGGATCCTGATAAGCCGCCGCTGGCCGCAAGCCGTCGAGGCCCGGCTGCGCCAGCGCTACGACGTGACGCTGAACGAAGGCGACGCGCCGATGGGCGTCGAGCGCCTGCGCGCGGCGATGGGCGAGTACGACGCCCTGTGCCCGACGGTCTCGGACAGGGTCACGGCCGAGGTCCTGGCCGCGCCCGGCGCGCGGGGCAGGATCATCGCCAACTACGGCGCAGGCTACGAGCACATCGACTTGGCGGCGGCCAAGGCGGCCGGGATCGTGGTGACCAACACGCCGGACGTGCTGACCGACGCCACCGCTGAGCTGGCGGTGCTGCTGATGCTGATGACCAGCCGACGGGCCGGCGAGGGCGAGCGCGAGCTGCGGGCCGGCCAATGGACCGGCTGGCGGCCCACCCACCTGCTGGGGCAGTCGCTGGAGGGCAAGACCCTGGGCCTGGTCGGCTATGGCCGCATCGCCCGCGCGACCGCCCGGCGGGCCCGCGCCGCCCTGGGCATGGAGATCGCCTATTACAGCCGCCGGCGCGCGGTCGACGAGGACGGCGCGACCTATCACGACACGCTGGAAAGCCTGGCGGCGACGGCGGACGTGCTGTCGCTGCACACCCCGGGCGGTCCCGAGACCCACCACCTGGTCGACGCCGCCCTGCTGGCGCGGATGAAGCCGACGGCGATCCTGGTCAACACCGCGCGGGGCTCGGTGGTGGCCGAGGCCGACCTGGCCCGGGCCCTGGCCGAGGGGACTATCGCCGGCGCTGGCCTGGACGTCTACCAGGGCGAGCCCAGGGTCGATCCGCTCCTGCTGGCCGCGCCCAACACGGTGCTGCTGCCGCACCTTGGCAGCGCCACGCTCGAGACCCGCACCGCCATGGGCATGCGGGTGGCCGACAACCTGGACCGCTTCTTCGACGGGGAGCCGCCGCTCGACCGGATTGCTTGAAGCCGCTCGCTGCCGATGTGATCGCCGACTCGGCGCAGGCCAAAGGGCTTGATATAAGATAATACGTCATACAACATGAGCGCCGATCCGAGAACAAGGGACGGGAACGCATGGCGCAGGGCGCGATCGGCGAGAGGGCGGAGTTCAGCCGTCGCTTCGTGACTCTGGGACTGGGCGCGGCCATGGCGGCCAGTCCTTCCCTGGTGCGGGCGTCCGGTTCGTTGTCCGGCTTTCATGACGTGCGCGACTACGGCGCGGTCGGCGATGGGATCGCCATCGATTCTGGCGCGATCAACAGCGCCATCGAGGCGGCCTCGGCGGCGGGAGGCGGCACGGTGGTGATCCCCACCGGCCACTACCTGTGCTTCTCGATCCGCCTGAAGAGCTTCATCACCCTGGTGCTGATGAACGGCTCGGTGATCGAGGCCGCCGATCCGCGCAAGCACGCCGGCCGCTACGACCTGCCCGAGAACGTCTACGCGGAGCAGTATCAGGACTATGGCGTCAGCCACTTCCACAACAGCCTGATCTACGGCGACGGGGTCAACGACGTCGCCATCATCGGCAAGGGGCTGATCCACGGCCTGGGCCTGGACCGCGAGGGACCCGCGCCGCGCTGGCATGGTATTCCGGGCTGGAAGTCTCCCGCCGAGCAGGGCCTGACCCCCGACGCCGCCCGCTGGGCGATCCCGCGCGAGATGGCCTATGAGGGCCGCGGCAACAAGGCGATCGGCCTGACCCGCTGCCGCAACGTCCTGCTGCGCGACTTCACGATCCTGCAGGGCGGCCACTTCGCCTGCTACGTGCTGGGCTCGACCAACGTGCGGATCGACGGCCTGACCGTCGACACCGACCGCGACGGCATCGACATCGACGCCTGCCGCGACGTGAAGGTCACCCACTGCCTGGTCAACGCGCCCAAGGACGACGCCATCGTGCTGAAGAGCAGCATGGCCCTGGGGGAGCCGCGCTTCTGCGAGGACGTCAGCGTCGTAGGCTGCAAGACCAGCGGCTACCTGCTGGGCACGGTGGTCGACGGGACCTACCAGCCGTCGCCTTACATGTCGGTCGACGACATCGGGGTGCTGGGGCGGATCAAGCTGGGCACCGATTCCGTGGCCGGCTTTCGCAATATCCTGGTGTCGGACTGCATCTGCGAGAACACCCGCGGCCTGCAGATGGGCGCGCTCGACGGCGGGGTGCTGGAGGACGTGACCTTCGCCAACATCCTGCTGCGCAATCCCGTCAATCATCCGATCTTCGTGCGCCTGTCGGCGCGCAACCGGGCCCCGGACGGGAACGGTCCCTCGCGGGTGCGCCGGGTCAGCTTTTCCGACATCAACGTCTCGGGCGCGCCCGGACCCTATGCCAGTGGCGTCGTCGGCCTTCCCGGCGGGATCATCGAGGACGTCAGCTTCTCGGACATTCATGTACGCTCGGCCGGCGGCGGATCGCGGGAGGACGCCGCCCGGAACATCGAGGAGCGGCCCAGGTCGTCGCTGGAGCCCAGCTTCATGGGCGCGTTCCCGGCCCATGGCCTGTGGGTCCGTCACGCGCGCAATGTCAGCATCCGCGATGTGAGCTTTTCGGTGGACAAGCCGGACGCCCGGCCCGCGATCGTGCTCGACGACGTGCAGGGCGCGGCGATCGACGGGGTTCGGTCCAGCCTGGCTCCCCGCGCGGCGGTCCGCACGGTGCGCAGCCGCGAGGTCCACACCCGCGACGTCGAACGCCTGGCCTGATCAACGACCCGGGCTAAACGACGGAGAGATCTCATGACATTCCCATCGTTTCGGCTGGCGCGACCCTGGCTGGTCCTCGGCCTCGCCCTCTGGGCGTTCGGCGCGGCCCGGGCCGCCGAGGTGAGGCCGCTGAGCGACGGCTGGCGTTTCGTCCGCGCCGACGTTCCCGGGGCGGAAGCGGCGACCTTCGACGACTCCGGCTGGACGAGCGTGTCGACGCCCCACACCTACAACACCGCCGACTCCGGGGTCGGCGGGGCCAAGGCGCGCGGCGAGCCGGAGGGGGCTTACTACCGCGGCCCGGCCTGGTATCGGCTGTCGCTGGACCACCAGCCGCGCGCCGGGCAGCGCTATTTCCTCCAGTTCGACGGCGCGGCCCTGAAGGCCGACGTGTTCCTGAACGGCAAGCCGCTGGGCGCGCACGAGGGAGGCTACGCCGCGTTCCGCTACGACGTCACCGAAACCCTCAAGCCGGGGCGGAACCTGCTGGCGGTGCGGGTCGACAACGCCCGGAACACCCGGTTCGCGCCGCTGAACGGCGACTTCAACGTGTTCGGCGGCCTCTATCGCGCGGTCAAGCTGGTGGAGACCTCGGATGTCCACGTGGATCTGGGCGACTGGGGCGGGCCGGGCGTCTACGCCCGCGCCCAGGCCCTGGCGGCCGGCCGGGCGACGATCGAGGCCAGGGTGCTGGTCCGCAACGACCGCGCCACGGCGGCGCGCGTCCAGGTGGTGACCCGAATTCTCGACGCCGAGGGCGCGGTCGCGGCTGAGGCCAAGGGCGCGGCCAGCCTCGCCCCCGGCCAGACCCGGCCGGTCGGGCAAACCTTGACCCTGAAAAAGCCTCGGCTGTGGGAAGGCCGGCGCTCGCCCTATCTCTACCGCCTGCGGACCGAGGTGCGGGTCGGGGGCAAGCTGGTCGACACCGCCGAGGTACCGCTCGGCGTGCGCACGGTGGGCCTGGACGGGGAGGGGCGGTTCCTGCTGAACGGCAAGCCCTACGCCCTCCATGGCGCGAACATCCAGTTGCCGACCCGCTTCGGCAAGGGTCCGGTCGTCAGCGACGCCGAGATCGACGAGGACATGAGGATCATGGCCGAGATGGGCGTCACCGCCCTGCGCCTGGCCCACATGCAGCATCCGCAGCGGGTCTATGACGAGGCCGACCGGTTGGGCATCCTGCTGACCACCGAGGTCCCGCTGATCGACGATCTCGACCCCTCCGACCAATTCCGCGACAACCTGGTCCAGCAAATGCGCGAGCTGATCGCCCAGAACGCCAACCACCCGTCCGTGGCCCTGTGGGGCATCGGCAACGAGCTGCGGACCTCGGGCGAGCCGGCCAACCGCCTGCTGGCGGCGCTGCAGTCGACCGCGCGGGAGATGGACCCGACGCGGCCCACGACCTACGCCCACTGCTGCCTGAAGGACGACGATCCGGTCGCCCAGCACAGCGACACCGTCTCCTACAACCGCTATTTCGGCTGGTACTGGACCGAGGCCAAGGACATCGGCCCCTGGGCCGACGAACTGCACGCCCGCCTGCCCAGGCGGCCGATCGGGGTCAGCGAGTACGGGGCCGGCGCCAGCATCCTTCACCAGGAGGATCCCGTACTGCGCCGCCCGGTGGCCGACGGCTACTGGCATCCGGAGCAGTGGCAGACGGCCTTCCACGAGACCCACTGGCGCGAGCTGCGCAAGCGGCCGTTCCTGTGGTCCAACTTCATCTGGGTCGGGTTCGATTTCCCGTCCTTCAAGCGCAACGAGGGCGACCGGCCGGCCATCAACGACAAGGGCCTGGTCACCGAGGACCGGCTGACGCGCAAGGACGCCTACTACTGGTACCAGGCCAACTGGTCCGAGATCCCGATGCTGCATGTCACCAGCCGCCGCGACGTCAACAAGCGCACCAGGCACGTGAAGGTGAAGGTCTATTCCAACCAGCCGTCCGTGCGCCTGCGCCTCAACGGCGGCGACTGGACCACCGTGGCGGTCGAGGACCATGTCGCCCTCTGGGAGATCGACCTGGCGACGGGCGAGAACCTCGTGGAGGCGACCGCCGAGGCGGGCGGCAAGACGCTGGCGGACAGCGTGCGGTGGATCTATCGGACCAATCCGTAGGAGGCTGAGCTGATCCTGTCATCCCGGCCGTAGCGAAGCGTAGAGCCGGGACCGCCACAAACTCAGAGTTTCCGGCGGTTCCGGATCGGCGCGCCACGTGCTTGTCCGGGATGGCAGTTTCAGGCGCGAGACTCGAAGCGGTGGTCGCCCGAGCCGATCTCCAGCACCAGCCGGCCGCGCTCCATGCCCTTGACCGTGACGCCGGGCGCCTGGGCCGCGGCGACGCCGTCGACGCGCACCGCGTCGGGCGCGCGGGCGGGGATGTGGACCTCGGCCCGGCTGTTGGTGGGCGCCACCAGATGCAGCTCGAAACCGCCGTCGGGCTTCAACGCCCAGTCGGTGCTGATCCGGCCCAGTACGCTGTCATAGTCGCCGCCGCCCTGGGGCACGCGCGGATCCAGCACCGGATCGAAGCGGAACGACAGGAAGCCCGGCCGGATCGGTTCGATCCCCGCGATGCGCCGGAACACGAACCCGGTCACCGCCCCCAGGGCGTAGTGGTTGTAGGAGTTCATGGACACGTCGCCGACGTCGCCGTTCCAGCGTTCCCAGATGGTGGTGGCGTTCTTGTGGATCATGTAGCCCCAGGAGGGGAAGTCGGTCCGCAGCAGCAGGTTGTAGACTAGGCTCTGCTGGTCGTTGTCGGCCAGGGCGTCCAGGCTGGACGGCGTGCCCAGGAAGCCGGTCGACAGCAGGGTCCCGCGCCGACGGATGTCGGCCACAAGATGGCTGGTGGCGGCGGCGCGCAGGGGTTCGGGGACCAGGCCGAAGCGCAGGGCCAGGATGTAGCCGGCTTGCGAGCCGTTGCCCAGCGAACCGTCGGGCCGGACGAATTCCCGCTGGAAGGCCTCGGTGATCCGGATGGCCAGGTCGCGGTAGCGGACCGCGTCGGGGCGACGTCCCGAGCCCATCGCCATGTCGGCCATGGCCTCGACCGACCGCTTCCACATGGCCGTGCCGATCAGCGCCTTCGGCGTGGTCTCGTCGCCGGGGCTCTTGGCGTCCAGGGCCACCCAGTCGCCGAAGTCGTAGCCGCGCTCCTTGCGCCAGATCAGGTCCGGATTGTGCTTGCGGATGAAGTCCAGGTAGCGGGTCATCGCCGCCCAGTTCTGGTCGACGATCGCGGTGTCGTTGTAGCGCTTCCAGACCGTCCAAGGCAGCATGACGCCGGCGTCGGCCCAGCCGGGCGAGGCGCCCAGGCCCAGGTCCGCCCAGCCGGCCGGCGCATAGTCAGGGAACTCGCCGCGCGGCCCCTGGGCGTCGCGGATGTCCCGGCCGAACCGCTCGGTGAAGGCGGCCACGTCCATGTTGAAGGCCGCCGCGTCCCAGAAGACGTTGGCGTCGCCGGTCCAGCCCAGCCGCTCGTCGCGCTGCGGGCAATCGGTGGGCAGGCCGAAGAAGTTGGACCTCTGGCTCCACAGGCTGTTGCGCCACAGCTGCTGGATCACCGGATTGGCGATGCGCAGGTGGCCGGTCTCGGCCAGGTTCGAGGACACCACCACCCCCTCGAGGTCGTCGGCCGTCGGGGCGCGACCCAGGGCCTCGGCCAGGCCCTCGACCTCGACATAGCGGAACCCGAAATAGGTGAAGCGCGGCTCGTAGGTCTCGCCGGCCGGGTCGCCCTTCAGGGTGTAGACCAGGGCCGCGCGGGCCGCGCGCAGGTTGGACTGGTCGGCCCGGCCGTCGGCGGCCAGTACCTCGGCGAAGCGCAGCGTCACCACCTGGCCCGCGCGCCCGCGCACCTTCAGCCGCGCCCAGCCGGCGAAATTCTGGCCGAAGTCGAAGACGTGGCGCGAACCGATCGTGGTGACGGACACGGCGCGCAGCGTCTGGATCCGGCGGATCGGCGGGCTGATCTGGGCCTTGAGGGCGCAGGGCGGGGTCGGGGCGATGTCGACCGCGCGCCAGGCGGCGGCGTCGAAGCCAGTGGTAGACCAGCCGGCCTGCTCAAGCCGGGCGTCGTAGTCCTCGCCATAATAGATCTCGCCCCGGGTGACGGGGGCCGGGGCCAGGCGCCAGGACTCGTCGCTGACGATCGTGTCGCGCGTCCCATCGGCATAGGTGATCTCTAGCTGGCCGAGGAAGCGCAGGGGCGCGTCGCCGAAGGCATAGCGTCCGGCCGGGGCGGCGTAGCTGCCGTACCAACCGTCGCCGACCATGGCCCCGATGGCGTTGTCGCCGGGGACCAGCAGGTCGGTCACGTCATAGACGCGATAGAGCGCCGTCTTGCGGAAGTCGGTGTTCTCCGGCGTCAGCAGGGCGTCGCCGACCCGACGGCCGTTGATCTGGGCCTCGTAGGCGCCCAGGGCGGTGGCGTAGAGACGAGCGCGGACCACGGGCCGGGCGACCGCGAAGGCCTTGCGCAGCAGGAAGGCGCCATAGCCCGGCCAGGCCTGGGTTTGGGTCTTCGAGACCTCGGCCGTCGCCCAGCGGGCGTCGCTGAAATTGGGGGCCGTCCAGCCGTCCGGGGCGTGCAGGGCCGTCTTCATGCCGCGCGAGGTGATCCGCAGCACCTTGCCGTGGCCGAGGTCGGCGCGGACCATCACGGCGGTGGCGATCTCGTGCAGCTTGGGCGCGTTGAACCCGGAAGGGTCCTCGACCTGGACGGCGATCACGTGACGCCCGGCGGCCAGGGCGTGACGGGTCTCGGCGATCGGCGCGACGCCGAAGGCGATGGGCGAGTGCGGCGGCCGTTCGACCGAACGGCCGTCCAGCCACACGTCGGACCCGGCGTTGGCGATCGAGAACAAGGTGACGGTCGCGGCCGTCGGCAGGTCGAAGGCCAAGCGGAAATAGCGGGCCGAGCGGTCGGCCGGGCGGTCGCCGCGCATCCATAGCAGGCCCGCCCGCCGGTCGGCGCGGGCCAGCTCGGTCTCGGCCGCGATCCACCTGGCGCTCCAGTCGGCCGGCTCTAGCAGGCCGGTCTCGAAGCTGGCGACGGCGCTGGCGGCGCGGCGGCCCTTGTTGTCGCGCACCAGGACGCGCCACCAGACGATCTGGCGCGACCTCAGCGGGTTGCCCAGCCACGAGACGTCCATGCTCTGGTCGGTCAGCACCTCGCCGGCGTGCCACAGGTCGGGCGTTCCGGCCTCGATCAGGGCGCGCGTGCTGGCGGCCTGGATCTCGTAGCGGGTCTGGCGCACGTCGGGATCGGGGCTGACCAGGCGCCACGACAGGCGCACGGCCTGGTCGTCGACGCCCAGCGGCGCGGTCATCGAGCCGGCCTTCAGGTCGACGACCTCCAGGCCCGGGGGCCGCAGCGTCTGGGCCGCGAGCGCCGGGGCCGAGGCCGCGACCCCGGCCAGGCCCGCGCCCATCATCAACCCACGCCGGGAAACGGTCATCGGGCGGCCTCCGTCACGGGACGCGGTCCAGCCTTGTCGATCACGGCGCGCGCTTCGGCGGGCCAGTCACGGGTCGGAACCAGGACGTTGCCCTCGGCGACATTGCCGATCTCGGCCAGCCAGCGGCCGCCGGTGCGCGGCGAGCTGCGCCAGTTGCCTGTCGCGACGTTGTCGGTCGAGATCCTGCGCCGATACATCTTGCCGGCGGTGTTGATGTTCAGCCACTTGCCGCGGGTGTCGATGACGTTGCCGCTCACTCGGAGGTGCTTGGAGCCCTCGTCCAGATAGATCCCGATCCGGTCGCCGATGTCGAAGACGTGGTTGCCCCGGATCACCGCCCCCGGATTGGCCGACAGGTTGTAGATGCCGCCCCCGTCCATGTACCAGGTCTTCACCCCATGGATCCGGTTGCCCTCGACCACGGTGTTCCGCAGCGTCGTCGGCGTCGCATAGCGGGTGTTGTGCAGGTAGCCCTTCTGGTTCTCGTCATAGTTCGGGTTGCCGCCGGCGTCGTTGTAACCCCAGCCCCAGCCGATCGCGACGCCGTCATAGGGCGCGTCCGAGATCTCGTTGTGGAGGATGCGCGCGCCGTCGACATAGGTGGTCAGGATGGCGGCGTTGTCCTTGTAGTCCTGGCTGACGGTGGCGACGGTGTTGTCGGCGATCTCGAGATCGGCGTTCACCAGCTCCGGCGTCGAGGGATGGTGGGCGTCCTCGCGCACGCCGCCGGCCATGATCGCCCCGCCCGACAGGACGGCGAACAGGTTGCGGTGGACGCGGACGCCGCGCGTGGCCAGGCCGACGCCGCCGAGATTGGCGTTGGCGTCGTTGCCGACGCCCAGGGCGACCTGGCCCAGCTGCGAGAACTGGTTGTCCTGGAAGACGATGCCGCGCGCCGCCGAGACCTGGACGGCGGCGGGGATCTGGCTCCATTTCTGGCGCATGGATTCGAATTCGGGGCAGCCCCAGCCGCACGTGGCCCAGGCGTCGGCGGGGCGGATCGGCGAGGGATCCTTCAGGAAGGTCCCGCTCTGCTGGTTGGCGTAGCCGTACGGCTCCGACGGCCCCATCCACGAGGTGTACGAGAAGCGCAGGCCTTGGAAGGTGATGTTCCGCACCGGCGCGCGCGGCGTGCCGCTGATCGAGGCCAGGGCCGGCAGTGCGGGGACCGTGACGCGCAGCTTGCGGATGTCGTCGTCCTCGGCGATGCGCAGGTAGAGCTTGCCCGCCTTCGGATCGACGAACCACTGGTAGGGCTTGGCGTGCCAGTCGTTGGTCTTGCCGATCAGTTCCGGGGCGTTGACCAGGAACAGGCGCGAATCCTCCGGGAAGATCGGCTTGCTCAGGGTGTCGTAGCCCCAGGTGTTGTTGTCCCAGGCGGGCTGGCGCATCGTCACCTTGGCGCCGTCGATCGCCGCCACCGGCGAGACGCGGTCGGTGAAGAAACCGGTCGCCTCCAGTTCCAGCCGCTCCGGATGGGCGAGGGTCGACAGGAAGGCCAGGTCCGGATTGACGATCTCGAAGCCCGTGGCGTTGAACTTGAGGTCCGAGGGCTTGATCTCGAGCCAGGGGCGTTCGGCCAGGGTGTCGTCGACCCAGATCTGGCGCGTGTCCAGACCCTTGGGAATGTCGGCGACATAGAGGCGCCGCTTCTCGTCGAACGGCCTGAAGCCGGTCACGTCGAAGCCGCCGGAGATCAGCGGGCGGGATCCGGCCGCGCCGCGCCAGACCACCCGATGGTCGCCCTGGCCGCCGTCGGCGGCGGTGAACACCAGGGGGCGGTCCAGCCGATATTCGCCGGCGGCGATCTCGACCGTCACGTCCGCCTTGAGGTTGCTGGCCCGCACCAGCGCCTGGGCGCGGGTGAGGCTGCGCACCGGCTTGCCGGCGCCGCCCGAATTGCGGTCGTCGCCCTGGGGAGAGACGTGGACGACCACCGGCGCCTGGGCCGCCGCGGCGACGGCCCAGGCGGTGGCGACAGTCGAGATCAGGGTCGCCGCGACGCCACGACCGATGAAACTTTTGACCATCGCCGACTCCCCAAGACATCTTCTGTGACGAGCCGGCTCTTTGGCCGGCCCCTTCGGTGCAGGCGGCCTTGGCCCGCGAACATCAGGCCTAGCCGACGACCTGCCGTTGCTGGCCCAGGCCCTCGATGCCCAGCTCCATCACGTCGCCGACCTCCAGATACAGTTCCGGCCGTTGTCCCAGGCCCACGCCGGGCGGCGTGCCGGTCGTGATGACGTCGCCGGGGTGCAGGGTCATGAACTGCGAGAGGTAGGCGACGATGAAGGCGGGCTTGAAGATCATGGTGGCGGTGGAGCCGTCCTGGAACGTCTTGCCGTTGACCGTCAGCCACATCTTCAGGTTCGCCGGATCGGCGACCTCGTCGCGCGTCACCAGCCAGGGGCCGAGGGGGCCGAAGGTGTCGCAACCCTTGCCCTTGTCCCAGGTGCCGCCTCGCTCCAGCTGGAAGGCCCGCTCGGAAACGTCGTTGATCACGCAATAGCCGGCGATGTGCGCCTCGGCGTCCGCTTCCTCGACATAGGAGGCGGTCTTGCCGATCACGACGCCCAGCTCGACCTCCCAGTCGAGCTTGGTCGAGCCGCGCGGCTTCAGCACCGTGTCGTTGGGGCCGACGATCGCCGAGGTGGCCTTGGTGAACAGAACCGGCTCCTCGGGGATGGGCAGGCCGGATTCGGCGGCGTGATCGGCGTAGTTCAGGCCGATGCACAGGAACTTGCCGACCTTGCCCACGCAGGGGCCGTAGCGGACGTCCGCGGGCGCGAGGGGCAGGGTGTCGAGGTCCACGGCGCGCAGCCGGGCCAGGGTCTCGTCGGACAGGGCCGCGCCGTCGATATCGGCCACCACGCCGCTGAGGTCGCGCACCCGGCCCTGGGTGTCGAGAGCGCCGGGTTTTTCCTGGCCGGCGGCGCCGAAGCGGAGCAGTTTCATGGGGTATCCCTCTTGCCTTGGTCCTAATTGACCCAGCCGCCGTCGATGACGTTAGCGGTACCCGTTGTAAAGGCGGACTCGTCCGAGGCCAGGTAGACCGCCAGGGCGGCCAGCTCCTCGACGCGGCCGAAGCGCCCCATGGCCTGGCGGGCGGTGAACTCGGCATAGGCCTTGTCGAAGTCGCCGGTGTCGCGCAGGCGCTGCAGCAGGGACGGGGTCTCGACCGTGCCGGGGCAAATGGCGTTGCAGCGGACACCCTGGGCCACGAAGTCGGCGGCCACGGCCTTGGTCAGGCCGATCACCGCCGCCTTGGTCGCGCCGTAGGCGAAGCGGTTGGGCACGCCTTTGATCGACGAAGCGATCGAGGACATGTTGATGATCGACCCGCCGCCGCCCCGGATCATCGCCGGCAGGAAGGCGCGGATCATCCGGTACTGGGCCGTGACGTTCAGGGCGTTGGAGAAGGCCCAGTCGTCCTCGTCGCAGTCGAGGATCGTACCGGCGTGGACGAAGCCGGCGCAGTTGTAGAGCACGTCCACCTGCGGGAACTCCTCGGCGATCGCCTTGACCGCCTCGCGGTCGGTCACGTCCAGCTGGCGCACCACCAGACCCTCGGCGTCGGCCAGGAGCTCGGTGCGGATGTCGGCGGCGATCACCGTCGCGCCCTCCCGCTTGAACGCCTCGGCCGTCGCCCGGCCGATCCCCTGCGCCGCCGCCGTCACCAGCGCTGTCTTGCCCGCGAGCCTCATCTCGATCCGACCTTAAACATAAGACGTATGATGTTTGCTAGTGCCCCGAGAGGAATGCGTCAAGGCGGTCCGCGCCTGGCCAAAAAGAAAAGCCGCGCCACGATCAACATGGCGCGGCCCACCAAGATCGGCGGAGGGGGGACCAGAGCATTCAGGCGAAGAGGGCGCCGGTTCGCCTGAGGACAATGCGTTGAGGCAAGGACCTAGAAGCGCACCCGAACGCCGCCGGCGACGCGCCGGCCGGTGGTGCGGAACTCCTTGGTGCGGTCGGGGGTGACCGAGTAGATGAACTCTTCCTCGTCGGTCAGGTTCAGGCCGTCGATGAACACCGTGAAGTGGTCGGTCAGGTTGTAGGACGCCCCGACGTCCAACTGACCGTAGCTGTCGAAATATTCCGGCTCGCCGTTACGGCCCGAGGCGACCTGCAGGAACTTGTCGCGCCAGGTGTAGGCCACGCGCGCCTGGATCGGACCCTTCTCGTAGAAGCCCACCAGGCTGTAGGAGTACTTCGACAAACCTTCCAGCCCGTACGACACGTTGGCGACGGTGTTGGTGTAGTTGGCGTTGGATTCGGCGTAGGTGAAACTGGTCTGCACGCCCAGGCCGTTAAACGGCGCGGGCAGGCGGCCGAACACCTGGCGGTAGCCCAGCTCGAAGCCCTTCACGACCGCCCCGTCTCCGTTGTCGGGCACGGTGACCTGGAAGGTCACCTGGTCCACCTTCTGGGGCGTGGTGACCAGGGTCACGAACGAGTCGATGTTCTTGTAGAAGGCGGCGAACGACAGCAGCGACAGGTCGTCGAAATACCATTCCAGCCCGCCCTCGACCTGGGTGGCGCGGAAGGGCTGCAGGTCCGGGTTGCCGCGCTTGATCGTCTCGTTGCCCGGGTTGGTCTGGATGCTTTGGCGCGGCGACAGGTCCGACAGGGTCGGCCGGGTCATCACGCGCGAGGCGGCCAGGCGCAGGATCAGGTCGTCGGTCAGGTTCAGGCGGGCGTTCACCGACGGCAGGATGTCGGTATAGTGGCCGTCGAAGCTGACAGGGACGACGGGCGACACGGTGATGATGTTCTGGCCTGCGCCGTTCGGCTTGGCGCTGGTCACCGTGCGCGAGGCGCCCGACGAGGTGTAGTCGGTGTCCTCGATCCGGACGCCCAGGTTGATGGCCAGGGGCATCGAGCCCAGGTCCGTCCTGATGTCGGCCATCAGGTAGCCCAGCAGCACCTTCTCATCGACCACGGACGAGCCCGACGGCGAGTAGACCGCCTGGTTGAACGCCTTGCCATCGCGCGTGGCGTAGTCCTTGACCTGCAGGATCAGCGCGCGGGGATCATAGATCAGCCAGTCGTGGAGGATCTTGTCGCCGTACTGGCCATTGAAGAAATTGCGGTTGGTCGGCTGGAACAGCGAGGTCGGCAGGACCTGGTTGGAGTCGCAATAGGCGCACTGCTCGCCGAACGGCATCTCGTTGGAGGTGATGGTCTTGGTGCGGTTCTGGGCCGAGAAGCCCGCGCTGACCGAGACGGCGCCCGGCGGCTTCCACGAGGCGTCGACCTTGTATTCCTCGATCTCGTCGTCGACGTCCGACCCGCCGCCCCAGATGTAGTAGTGGGCCGTCACGCCCTGGGGGTTGGTCGCGGCGTCGGCATAGGTCGGGCTGGTGAAGCCGTAGGAATACATCGGGCCGCCGCCGCGGCGGTCGAACCAGGTGTCGACGTTCTTGCGCCGGATGGTGGTGAAGTCGTTGTCCTCCTTGCCGCGGCGTTCGGCCTTGGAGGTCGAAGCGTCGAACGAGACGGTCAGGTCGTCGGTGGCCTGCCACTTCACGTTCAGGCCCAGCTGGTCGGTGGTGACCTTGCGGTGGTCGTACTGGATGATCTGGTCGACGAAGCCGCCCTGGTAGCGCTGGTAGACCGCCTCGCCGCCCTGGACGACCTGCTCGACCAGCGTGCCGCCGGCGAAGTCGTAGGCCAGGCCGGTTTGCTGTTCGATGATGTCGGCCTTGGCGTAGAGAGCGTCCAGGCTGACCGTCAGGCGATCGGTCGGCTTGTACTGCACCACGCCATTCAGGCCGGTCATCTTCTTGTCGCGCTCGAAGAAGAACGGCGACAGGTTCGAGGGCATCGAGACGTTGCTGAACGGCGCGACGCCCGGGCCGATGCGGCCGCCGGGGACGCCGGCCAGATTGTAGTAGGAGTCCGTGCTGGAGCGGCGCACATGGCCCGCGCCGATGGTGAACTCGTCGTCGCGCACCTTCTGCTTGGAATAGGAGATCGACAGGGCCGCCCCCAGGGTGCGCGCCTCGTTGCGCCAGCTGACCACGCCCGACGCCTCGGGATTGTAGGTGTCGCGCAGCTCGGCCCAGGTGGAGCCGACCGAGCCGGCGAAGCTGAAGGGCTTGCGCTGCTCCAGCGGACGCAGGGTGCGCACGTCGATGGTCGCGCCGATCGAGGCGCCGTTGATGTTGGCCTGCGGCGACTTGTAGACGTCCGCGCCGGCGATGATCTCGGACGGCAGGACGTCGAACGAGAACTCGCGGCCGTTGTTGTCGGTGGCCAGGGTGCGGCCGTTGACGGTCACGGCGTTGAACTTCGGACCGAAGCCGCGCACCGACACGTAGCGGCCTTCACCGCGGTTGCGCTCGATCGTCACGCCGGCGATGCGCTGCAGCGACTCGGCGACGTTCTGGTCGGGCAGCTTGCCCAGGTCTTCCGAGGCGATGGAGTCGACCACCCCAACGGCCTGGCGCTTGATGTCGATCGATTGCTGCTGGCTGGCGCGGATGCCGGTGACGACGACCTCCTCCACGGCGTCGGCGCTCGGCGGGGAGGCGGGCGGCGCGTCCTGCGCCCGGGCGGGAAGCGCCCAGGCCCCGATCAGCCCCAGCGCGGTGGCGGCCAGCATAGTCGTCTTGGTGGACATCCTCGGATCCTGTCGTTTCTACCCCAGTGGCCGGTTTACCGGCCTTATCGCGACGTTAATTCTGGATAAGATGTATGTCAAATGATCATCATACATCTTATGAATTTTTGGCTCAACGCACCGTCTTGATCGGGGCCACGAGGAAGGCGGAGCTGAAGACGAACAGGATCGCGGCGATGAAGATGGCGGCGTAGTTGTTGTCGAACAGGTGCAGGAGCACGGCCGCCATGACCGGGCTGATGATCTGCGGGATGTTGACCGCCGTGGTCAGGATGCCCAGGTCCTTGCCCTCGTCGCCGGCCACGGTCTTGGGCAGCACCTGGGTCATCAGGGCCATGTCGATCGACATGAACATGCCGTAGCCCACGCCGATCGCGCCGGCGTAGATCCACATGCCGGTCATGGTCGGCAGGATCAGCGGCGCGACCATGGCGCCGCCCATGATCAGGCTGGAGGCCACGACGAACGGCTTGCGCCGCTGCAGGCGGTCCGAAAGGAAGCCCGAGGCCAGGGACGAGACGATCAGGCAGACCAGGGTCAGGATCGCCAGGTTGGCGATGGTGATGTTGGAGCCGGCGTCCGACAGGCCGACATAGTCACGCAGGATGTAGAGCAGATAGGCCGCCACCGCCTGGTAGCCCATATAGACGGTGAAGCGTCCGGCGAAGGCCCAGGCGAAGTCCGGATGGTCCTTGGGGCTGATCCAGAAGCTGGCGGCGAAGGCCTTCCAGGAGAAGGGCCGGGCCGGGGCGTCGGCGCTGGACGTCTCGCGATTGATCAGCACGAAGGCCAGGCACGAGACGGCGATCGCCACGGCGAACAGGCCGTAGGCCAGCACCCGCGCGTCAGCCAGATAGCCGGCGACCACGGTCCCCGCGGTCAGGCCGGCGGTCATGCCCGCCCCGACCACGCCCGACACCCCGCCGCGGGTCTCTGGCGGAAAGCGGTCGGCGATCACCGTCGTCATCGCCGGCTGCATCGAATTGTAGGCGACGGCCGCCATGACCCACAGCACCATCAGCGACCAGAAGCTGGTCTGCCACGAGACGCCGAACAGGCACAGCGATCCGATCAGCGAGGCGATCGCGATCCAGGGCGAGCGCCGGCCCCAGCGCGTCCGGGTGCGGTCCGACAGGGCGCCGGCGATCGGCGTGGTCAGGGTCGAGAACACCGAGGTGACGGCGAACATCAGGGCCAGGTTGTTGGCTTTCTGGCCGGGATTCAGGGTGGCGATCTGGTTGGGCAGCAGCACGCCCAGCACGCCGCTGTAGAGCGCCATCAGCAGGAAGAAATTGACCATCAGCGACAGCTGCAGGCGCAGGCGCCCGGCGCTGGCCGTGGTCACGACGGGGATGGCGGTGTCGATCGTCATGGAAGCGTCTCCGGCGCCAGGGCGTAGAAGGCGGTCGCGGTTCCGGATTCGATCCGGCGCCGGTCGTGCGAGGGGAGGGCGGCCGTCGCCGCTTCGAAGACCGCGCGCCAACGGGGGTAGCCGCCGGCCAGATCGACCACCGGCCAGTCGCCGCCGAACATCAGGCGCCCGGGGCCGAAGCAGTCCAGGGCGTGGTCGACGTAGGGACGCAGCGTGTCGTCCTGCCCGCCCGGCCAATGGTCCTGCGTGGTCAGGCCGGAAATCTTGGCCGACAGGTTCGGAAAGCCGGCCAGGGCGCGCAGGCTGTCGGCCCAGCCGGCGCCGTCGATGTCGCCGGCGTGGGCGGCGATGTCGGGCTTGCCCAGGTGATCGAGCACCACCCGGGCGTCGGGCTGGCGCTCGAACAGCCTGGCCAGCACGTCGATGAGACGCGGCAGTTGGCGGTCGCGGGCGCAGAGGTCGATCGTCAGGCCGCGGCGGGCGGCGGCGGCCAGGCCGTCCAGATGCCTGCGGTCGGTGATGAAGTCGTCAGGCTCGTTCTGAACCGAGCGCCGCACGCCGCGCACAGTCGGGCGCTGGCGCAGGGCGTCGAGATGCGGCGCGACCGCCTCGCCCAGCTCGAGCGGCGCGAAGGCGACGACGCCGAGGATCTCCAGGTCCGGATGTTCCAGGCTGGCCACCCAGTCGACCTCGTCCAGCGCCTGGGCGGGCGCGCAATCGGCCTGGACGAAGACGGCCTGGCGCACGCCGGATCCCGTCGCCGCCCAGTCCTCCGGGCCGTGCCGGCCCGCGATGGCGGGAACGTGGGCCAGCCAGTCGTAGGCGAGCCGCGGGGGATCCCAGAGATGCAGGTGCGCGTCGATCATGCGCCCGCCTTGCCGCCATGGCCTGGCAGCAGGTCCCAGCCGAGATCCTTGACCGGCGCGAGGGCGGACTGGGCGGCGGCCAGGATCTCGGGGTCGATCGGGGTGGTCAGGGCGGCGATGTTCCGGCTCAGGGTCTCGGGCTGCGACATGCCGACCACGGTCGAGGCGACGCCGGCCTCGCTCGCCGTCTGCAGGGCGAACTGCAGGGCGACGAACGACAGGTCCGCGCCCAGCGCCCGGCAGCGCCGCGCCGCCGCCATCGCCGCCTCCCGCACCCGGTCATGGGCGGGATGCCAGTCCGGCGGTCCGTTGGCCGTGAGCAGGCCCATGCCCAGCGGCGAGGCGTTGAACACCGCCACGCCGCGCGCGGCCAGCCGCCGGGCGACCGGCGCCAGGCGCTGGTCCTGCAGGGTGTAGGTGCAATAGGCCATCGCCGTGTCGACGGCCTCGGCGAGGGCGACCTGCTCCAGCAGCTCAAGATCGTAGCCGGTGACGCCGATCCGCCCGATCGCGCCCTGGGCCTTGAGCTCGCGCAGCGTCGGCAAGGCCTCGTCGAGGAGTTGCCGGCGGTCGCCATATTCGATGTCGTGGCATTGCAGGACGTCGATCCGGTCGACGCCCAGCCGTTCGCGGCTTTCGTCCAGGCTGCGCAGGGTGGCCTCGCGCGAGAAGTCCCAGGTCTTGTCGCCCTGGCGGCCGACCTTGGTCATCAGCACGAAGTCGTCGCGCGGGACGCCGCGCAGGGCCGAGCCGAGCGCGGTCTCGGCCCGCGTCCCGCCATAGTAGGGCGCCACGTCGATCAGGTTGACGCCCGCTTCCATGGCCGTGGCCACCACCGAGTCCGCCTGGGCCTGGGAGACCGCGCCGTAGACGCCGCCCAGCGAGGCGCCGCCCAGGGCCAGGGCCGAAACGCGCGGTCCTTCCGCGCCGAGCCTGATGCTGATCATCCCGTCGGTCCCTCTCGCGACGGCCTATCGTTCGGCCGCGGCGCGGCCGTTGGGCACCAGCCCCAGCCCCGCCTGCCTTGGACGGACGTGGGGCCCCCCCGGCCTGGACCATGTCCCGTCCAGGCGGTTGGCGGCGATGGCCGCCTCGTCCACCTCGATTCCCAGGCCGGGCCGGTCGCCCAGGACCAGACCGCCGTCCATGATCTGCTGGTCCACGTCAAGGCCGAGCGGGAAGTTCAGGTCCTGGATCTCGACGCCCACCATGTTCGGGGCCGCCGCCGCCGCGTGGGCGACGGGGTTGGCGTCGTAGCCGACCGGCGAGACCGGCAGGTTGTGCGCGTGGGCCGCCAGCGAGACGCGGATGAAATGGGTGACGCCCCAGACGCTGCCGGTCTGGACGATGTCGACGGCCTTGGCTTCGAACAGCGGCGTGAACTGGTCCAGCCCGGTCAGGTTCTCGCCGGTCGCGACGGCGGCCTTCACCGCCCGGCTGACGATGGCGTGGCCCTCGGCGTCCCAGCGGCGCAGGGGCTCCTCGACCCAGGTCAGGTCGATGCGCGCCTCGATCTCGCTGATGTGGCGTATGGCCTGCTTGCGGCTCCAGCATTCATTGACGTCCAGCATCAGGGCCGGGCGCTCGGTGTTGCGGCGGAGGATGTCGCGCGCCATCGCCAGGCGGCGGACGTCGCGTTCGATGTCGCGGCCGCCCTTGATCTTGGCGCCGGTGAAGCCGCGCTCGGCCCACAGGGCGTAGTGCGCCTGGAACGCGTCGTCCTCCAGGCCGTAGCACAGGCCCGAGGCGTAGCCCGGAACGAAGCGGCTGCGCGCGCCCAGCGTGCGCCACAGCGGCTCGTCCGCCATCTTGGCCTTCAGGTCCCACAGCGCCATGTCCACGGCGGCGATGGCGCCATAGGTGGCCCCCGCGTGGCCGCTCTTGAACACGTGGGCCAGCATGCGGTCGTACAGGGCGGTGACGGCGCGCGGATCCTCGCCCTCGACGGCGGGAAAGACGCGTTCGATATCGGCGTGCTGGCCCAGGCCGACCCCGGTCAGGCCGCCGTCGGTCTCGAGCAGCAGGATCGGCGTCTCCGTGACGCCGGTCTCGACCACGCCGTTCACGTCCCCCACGGGCCGCCCCCAATCATGGATCGTCGTCAGGCTGCGGTAGCCGGTAATCTTCATGGCCCAGTCTCTTCGCGCCCGGTGCGGCCCGCGGCGCTTTCAGAATATAATATGTATGATGAATTTGACCTTTGCAACCCTTGACGGATGCCGCTGGGCGGGCTCACGAGTGGACACAGGACGTCTCGAATCTCGTATTGTGATACGATACGGCTTCCGAACAGGGCGTCCCGGAGGCGAGATAAGCGGTGGTCATGACAGCTTCGACGAACGTCTCGGGCCCGAGGGCCGCGCGTCGCCCCAGGCTGGCCGTCGCGGTGGTCGAGGACCTGGTCAGCGCGATCGTCACCGAGGTCTATCCGCCCGGCTCGGCCCTGCCGCCGGAAAACGTCCTGTGCGACATGTACGAGGTCAGCCGCACGGTGGTGCGCGAGGCGACGACGGCCCTGACGGAAAAGGGGCTGGTGGTGTCTCAGCAGGGGCGGGGCACGATCATCCAGGATCCGTCGTCCTGGAACCTGCTGGACCCGATGATCCTCAGCGCGCTGTTCCGGCGCGAGGACGGGCTGAGCTATCTCGACAATCTGTCGGAAATCCGGGCGTCGCTGGAGGCGAGCATGGCCGGCAAGGCGGCTCGCAACATCACCCCGGAAGCCGCCGCCCAGCTGGGTCGGCAGATCGAGAAGCTCGAGGGGCTGATCGACACCCCCGCGGCCTATGTCCACGAGGACGTGTTGTTCCATGACATCATCATGCGGATGTCCGGCGATCGCCTGAGCAAGGCGATCATCGACAGCATCCAGGGCAAGGCGGTGAAGACCTACAGCTACAGCGGCCGGCTGGACGTCGACCACGTGCGAGCCACCCATGAAGCGCACAAGCGGGTCTACGAGGCCATCGTGGCCGGCGACTCCGAAGGTGCCGCCCGCGCGATGCGCGAGCACATCGAGACGTCCTGGCGCAAGCGCCGTCCATCGGAGCCGGACGGAAAGAGCGCCTGATCGCCCCCTGGTCTTGCCCGCGCCGCGCCGTGCGCGCGGCGGATTTTGGCCACAAGGGATTTCGGGCATGTTATGGCCCACGAAATTCTCCTGACGCCTTGAAATTCATCGCGGGCCGACCCAGGTCGACCGAGTGAAGATCACGAATTAAGTCAAAGCCTTATGTCGAAGCTCTCCGTTGCGCCGATGATGGACTGGAGCGACCGTCACTGCCGGTCGCTGCATCGGGTGCTGTCGCGCCGGGCGTTGCTCTATTCCGAGATGGTGACCAGCGGCGCGGTGCTGAACGGCGACCGCGAGAAGCTGCTGGGCTTCGACGCCGGCCAGCATCCCGTGGCGCTGCAATTGGGCGGATCCGAGCCGGCCGACCTGGCCGCCGCCGCCAGGATCGGCGAGGACTGGGGCTATGACGAGATCAATCTGAACGTCGGCTGTCCGTCCGACCGGGTGCAGAGCGGCCGGTTTGGGGCCTGCCTGATGCGCGAGCCCCGGCTGGTGGCCGACTGCATGGCGGCGATGGCGGCGGCGGTGTCCGTGCCCGTCACCGTCAAGTGCCGGATCGGCGTCGACGACCAGGACCCGGAAGAGAGCCTGTTCGAGCTGGTCGACCTGTCGGCCCAGGCCGGCGTCACCACCTTCGTGGTCCATGCGCGCAAGGCCTGGCTGAAGGGGCTGTCGCCGAAGGAAAACCGCGACGTGCCGCCGCTGGACTACCCGCTGGTCCACCGGTTGAAGCGCGAACGCCCCGACCTAGCCATCGTGATCAATGGCGGGATCCCGGATCTCGACGTGGCCCTGGCCCAACTGGAGCACGTGGACGGGGCGATGTTGGGGCGGGCCGCCTACCATGAGCCGGGTCTGCTGGGGCAGGTCGATCGTCGGGTGTTCGGCGAGGACGTCGCCGACGTCGACGCGTTCGAGGCGGTCGAACTCTACAAACCCTACATGGCCGCCCAGCTGGCGGCGGGCGTGCACCTGGCGGCGATGAGCCGTCATATGCTGGGCCTGTTCCACGGCCTGCCCGGCGCGCGCGCCTGGCGTCGGATTCTGACCGTCGACGGCGTGAAGGCGGGGGCGGGGCTGGACGTGGTCGACCACGCTCTGGGCGCAGTACGCCAGGCGGTCGACGCGCGCGAAGCCCGGACGCTGGACGCCCTCGCCAGCTGAGCCCTGGGAACAAGTGAAGCGAACACAGGGTTACGAACCTTGAAGTCGGGGTGAAGCCCTGATGCGAGGTCGCGAAATGTTACGCCCTATCCTTGTCGTTGTACTTCTCGCGGCGACCGCCCCGTCCCTGGCGCGAGCTCAGGACGGTCGCCTGGCCGTCGGCGCCAATATCGGTACGCCCGGCCTGGGCGTCGAACTGCAGTACAAGCTCAGCGACCATTTCGTCGTTCGGGGTGGCGGCGACTGGATGAACTTCGACTACGACCACACCTACAGCGGCGTCGACTATTCGGCGAAACTGAAGACCGGCACGGCGGGCGCCTTCGTCGATTGGCACCCCGGCGGCGGCGGCTTCTTCCTGTCGGGCGGCAGCTACTTCGGCGAGCGCAAGGCCAGGCTGGACGGCCGGCCGACGGGACCGACCCGGATCGGCGACCTGACGTTCACGCCCGAGCAGATCGGCACGATCCGCGGCGATGTCGAGATGTCGAAAACCCAGCCGTTCCTGGGGCTGGGCTGGGACAACACCTTCACTCGCAACAGCCGCTGGGGCTTTCGGGTGCTGGGCGGCGTGTCGTTCAGCGACAAGCCCAAGGTCGATCTGACCGCGACCGACGGCGCCTTGGCCGGCGATCCCACCTTCCAGGCCGAACTTCAGCGAGAGGAGGAGGACGTCCGCGACGACGCCAAGGGCTTCAAGTACTTTCCGATCGTCCAGGTCGGCTTGAACTACCGGTTCTGATCCTGGCTCAGGATCGCAGGACCAGGGCGCGGGGCGTGGCCTGGAAGCTGGACAGCCGGCCCAGATAGCTCATGCCCAGCAGCGAGGTCTCCAGGCCCTTTTCGACGACCAGCGCTTCGACGTCGCGTACCTGGGCGCCGGCCACCGAAACGCTGGCCAGCTTGACCGAGGCGGCGCGGGTTTCACCCGAGGCGGTCATGACCTTGTAGCTGTAGTCCAGCGCCTTGGTGTCGATGCCTAGCCGCTTGGCGTCGGTCTGGCTGAGGGCGACGGCGGTGGCCCCGGTGTCGATCAGGAAGCGCACGGCGCGGCCGTCGACCTTGGCCTCGGCCCAGAAGTGGCCGTCGGCCGCCTTGACGATCTGGGCGGCGCCGTCATCGGCGGCGGCCACGGCGGGGGCGGGGCCGCGCAGGTCCGGCTGGCGCAGGTCGTCCAGCGACACGACAGCCTTCGCCGCCCCGACCGCCGAGAGCGCGCCTACGATCGCGATGGCCGCGAACTTGAACATCGAAGTCACCCCGCCATACAGGCTTGCTGGCCGTTTCTACGGCCGTTGCGGGGAGAGTAGCCGCGAATGGGTTTTCAACCGATGAATCGCGGTCTTTACGGTTCAGTAAAGTTAACAGAGTGTCGATTGACTGGAAAATTAAAAAGCTGTAATACTTGTGATATCTAACATTACATTCAAGTAATGTGCAACATGACTTCGATTTAACTTCGGATCGGCATGTCTCGGCGGCATATAGTTGTTCACCAACTCAGTGCTTGTTGAGGGAACAACGCCATGAAGAAGACCATCATCGCCGCCGCCGTCGCGCTTTCCGGCGTGGCCGGAGCGGCTCAGGCCGCCGAAATCAGCAACACCCAGTTCCTGCAAGCCGCCCGCTGCCGTGGCCTGGCCGCTTCGGAGGGCCTGGGCAAGCTCGACACCGCCGGCATCGACGCGTTCCTCAAGCAGGAAACCGGCAGCCGCGAACTGCCGGTCCGCGTGTCGGCGAACAACAAGATCTCGGGCGCGCAGAAGGAAGGCGACAAGGCCGACGGCGCCAAGAAGGAAAAGCTGCTCGCCGAACGCTCCGGCGTCTGTTCGGCCTGGCTGGGCGGCGCGGCGACCGGCGCGGCCATGAACACCGCGAACTAGGGACCGTCTAGTCCTGGCCGATCGTAAGGTTGGCCATCGGGTCGGGGCGGTGGGGCAGGTCGTTCATGATCGCCGCCCGCTCTTCGTCGCTCAGGCGGGCCCAGCCGGCGATCTCCGGAAGGGTTCGCCGGCAACCCAGGCAAAAGCCGCTCCGCCCGTCCACGGCGCAGACCTTCACGCACGGCGTCGCGATCGGGCGCGGAGGACGGGGCGCCGACTTCAGCGTGTCGAGGGGCGTCGAGCTCATGCCCCGTATGTCGCCGTTCCCGGCGGGCCGCGCAAGGGCGGCGCCGGCGCCGGCCGTGTGTCGATAGCGTCCGTCATTCTCTCCCGTACTTCCCCGTCAAAAGGAGCCATCATGCGTATTCTTGGTCTCACCATCGCCGCCGCGCTCGCCGCCTCGGCGACCACCGCCCCGGCCTTCGCCGCCGATCGTATCAGCGATAGCGAACTCGTGCGGGCCGCGCGCTGCCTTGGCCTGGCCAAGGCCGCCAACCTGGGCGTCTCGGATGCGAGCGCGCTGCAGGCGTTCGTGAAGACGCAGGGCCGAAGCCGCGATCCGCTGGTCCAGGACCGCGCTGACGCCGCCGAACGGGCCGCCAAGTCCCAGGCTGGCAAGGCCAAGGACGGTCTCAAGGCGTCGCTGATCGCCGAGCGCGACGGCGCCTGCAAGGCGCTGGTCCAGGCCTCGTCGACCGCTTCGGTAGCAGCGCCGGCCGGGGCCTGACGGCGCCGATCGGATCGAACCGGACTTTGCATCGGGCGCGGGCTGGCTTAAGCCCGCGCCTCATGACCGCTTCCTCACCCGCCGCCTCGCCCTTCGACGACATCCGCAAGCTGGCCGCCGACGCGCCCGCTGCTCCGATCCCGGCCTTCGAGGGCGGGGATCGTCTGGCGGAGCTCTCGGCCTGGCTGACCGCCTGGACCGGCAAGACGCCGCCGGCGGTGCTGCGTCCGGTCGTGGCCCTCTATGCCGGCGCGCGCCAGGGCGTGGGGCCGCGCGGCTACGCCCGCGAGCGCCTGGAGGCGGTGGCCGCCGGCGGGGCCAATGTCTGCCGCATCGCCGGTGTGCAGGGCGCGGGGCTGGAGGCCTTCGACCTGGCCATCGACCGTCCGACGCCGGACGCCGTCGCCAAGGCGTCGATGAGCGAGAAGGAATGCGCCGCGACCATGGCCTTTGGCATGGAAGCCTTGGCCAAGCAGCCCGATCTGCTGATCCCCGGCGTGATCGCCGCCGAGACCGACCGCGCCGCCGGGGCCATCGCCCTGGCGCTGTTTGGCGGCGAGGCCTCGGACTGGAGCGACGCGCCCGAGCCGATCGCCGCCGCCGTGGCCCGGGCCGCGGGTGAGGACGACCTGTCCGATCCGCTGCAGGCCCTGCGCCAGTTGGGCGGCCGTGAGACCGCCGCCCTGGTCGGGGCGATCCTCGCAGCCCGCGTCCAGAAGATCCCCGTCCTGCTGGACGGCTATGCGTCGGCCGCCGCCGCCGCCGTGCTGCAGGTGATCGATCCGGCGCTGATCGCCCATTGCCAGGCCGGCCACGTCGGGACCGCCAAGGGCCACGCCCGCCTGCTGCGGGCCCTGGGCAAGCGGCCGCTGGTCGCCCTGGACCTCGCCGAGGAGGAGGGCGTCGGCGGGGTCACCGCCCTGGCCCTGGTCCGGCTGGCCTGCGAGGTGCGATAGGGTCCGGCCCGGCGTCGCCTGAACATTGTTTACGTTGACGCTAAGGTCATCTTTCCAAACGCCCGTTCGAACTCTAAGGTGACTCCCGAAAGCCAAAGACGGCCCCGCAGAGGGCCGGTTTCCGGGAGTCCGCCATGAACCTCGATTTCTCGCCCGAAGACGTCGCGTTCCGCGACGAGGTCCGCGCCTTCATCGCCGAGAACTATCCCGCCGGCCTGCGCGAGAAGCAGGAGGAGGGCGAGGAGATGGCCAAGCACGATTTCCTGTCCTGGCACCGCATCCTGGCCAAGAAGGGCTGGGTGGCGCCGGCCTGGCCCGAGAAGTACGGCGGTCCCGGTTGGACCTCCGTCCAGCGCTACATCTGGTCGGAAGAGACCGCCCGCGCCGATTGCGTGCCGATCCTGCCGTTCGGCATCAACATGGTCGGACCGGTGATCTACACCTTCGCCACGCCCGAGCAGAAGGAGCGCTTCCTGCCGCCGACCCTGTCGGGCGATATCTGGTGGGCCCAGGGCTATTCGGAGCCGGGCGCGGGGTCGGACCTCGCCAGCCTGAAGACCAAGGCCGAGCGCTTCACCGGCGACGACGGCAAGGAATACTACCTGGTCAACGGCCAGAAGACCTGGACCACCCTGGCCCAGCACGGCGACTGGATCTTCTGCCTGGTCCGCACCGACCCCAACGCCAAGATCCAGGAAGGTATCTCGTTCCTGCTGATCGACATGAAGTCGCCGGGCGTGACCGTGCGTCCGATCATCACCCTGGGCGGCGAGCACGAGGTCAACGAGGTCTGGCTCGAGAACGTCAAGGTGCCGGTCGAGAACCGCATCTACGAGGAAAACAAGGGCTGGACCTGCGCCAAGTTCCTGCTGGCCCATGAACGCTCGGGCATCGCGGGCGTGGCGCGCTCCAAGCGCGGCATCGAGCGCATCCGCCAGATCGCCGCGACCGAGCTGGGCGACGACGGCCAGCCGCTGCTGGCCGATCCGGCCTTCAAGCGCAAGGTGGCCGACCTGGAGATCGACCTGACGGCGCTGGAATATACCGAGCTGCGCACCCTGGCCGGCGAGGCCGCGGGAAAGGGCCCCGGTCCGGAATCCTCGCTCCTGAAGATCAAGGGCACCGAGATCCAGCAGCGGATCACCGAACTGGTGCTGGAAGCCGCCGGCCACTATGGGGCGCCATACTTCCGCGGCTTCCCGGACGACGGCGACAACGCCCACCCGATCGGCCCCGACTGGGCCCACCGCGCGGCGCCGACCTATTTCAACGTCCGCAAGACCTCGATCTACGGCGGCTCCAACGAGATCCAGCGCAACATCATCGCCAAGATGGTGCTGGGACTTTGATGGCTCTTCCTTCTCCCCTTGCGGGAGAAGGTGTCGCGAAGCGACGGATGAGGGGTTGAAGGCGCGATCAGCCGCGCTGCGCCTGGGCCGACACGCCGGCGCGACCCCTCATCCGACGTCCTTCGGACGCCACCTTCTCCCGCAAGGGGAGAAGGACACAAGACAAGCAAGCGGCCAGGACGCCGAAGAACAAAATCCGGAGACCCAGGAATGGACTTCAACTTCACCGAAGAGCAGTCGATGGTCCGCGACACGGTCGCGAGCTTCCTGCAGGACAAGTACGACTTCGAGACCCGCCGCAAGATCGTGGCGTCCGAAAGCGGCTGGCGCGCCGACTACTGGAAGGCTTTCGCCGAGGAACTGGGCATCCTGGGGGCTTCGTTCAGCGAAGACCTGGGCGGCCTGGGCGGCGGCGCGATCGACAACATGATCATCATGGAGGAGTTCGGCAAGGCGCTGGTGATCGAGCCCTATCTGGGCACGGTGGTGATCGGCGGCGGCTTCATGAAGCACTCGGGCTACGCCGGCGCGGCGTCGGTGATCGAGGGCATCGTCGCGGGCACGACCACCATCGCCTTCGCCTATGCCGAACCGCAAAGCCGCTACACCTGGCGGGACCTGAAGACCACGGCCAGGAAGGACGGTTCCGGCTATGTCCTCAACGGTCACAAGGCCGTGGTGGTCGGCGCGCCGTTCGCCACCCACCTGGTGGTCACCGCCCGCACCGGCGGCGCCCAGCGCGACGCCGGCGGCGTCTCGGTGTTCTTGGTCGACAAGAGCCTGCCGGGGATCGTCACCCGCGACTATCCCACGGTGGACGGCGGCCGCGCCTCGGAGGTCTATTTCGAGAACGTCTCGATCCCCGCCGACGCCCTGGTCGGCGAGGAGGGCGGCGGCCTGCCCCTGGTCGACAAGGTGATCGACGAGGCCACCGCCGCCGTCGGCGCCGAGGCCGTGGGCGTGCTGCGCAAGCTGCACGAGGGCACGCTGGACTATGCCAAGCAGCGCAAGCAGTTCGGCACGGCCATCAGCAATTTCCAGGTGCTGCAGCACAGGATGGTCGATATGTTCATCGAGGTCGAGCAGGCCGTGTCGATGACCTACATGGCCACGATCAAGCTGGACGAGGGCAACGACGAGCGCGCCAAGGCCGTCTCGGCCGCCAAGGTCCGCATCGGCCGCGCCTGCAAGTTCGTGGGCCAGAACGCCATCCAGATCCACGGCGGCATGGGCATGACCGACGAGCTGGCGATCGGCCACTATTTCAAGCGCGCCTCGATCATCGAGGGCCTGTTCGGCTCGGTCGATCACCACCTGAAGCGCTACGAATCGCTGTCGTTCGGGCCGGCCGGCGACAAGGCGGCCTGATACAGTCTACGGACAACCCTTGATTGATCGTCAAGCCGCCCGCGACAGGCTGTCGCGGGCGGCTTTTTCCTTGTAGCGCAAGGCCCTGCGCGAAAAGGAGAAATCAGATCATCCGTGTGCGGATTTCGTCAGGGTTCGGATGATCTGTCTTGCGTCCTGGCCGCGTCGGCGCATGCTTTGCTTCGACGCGCTGACGACTAGGAGGGTGGGAACCCCTGTAAGCCGCGCGCGTCTCCTGGTCCAACGGCCTGTCTGTTCAAGCAAGTCTGGGAGGCGCCGCCAATGAACGTATCGAAGATGAACCACGCCATGCTGTCCTTCGCCCTGATGGGCGGGATGCTGGTGGGGGGACGGCAAGCGCCGAAGCCGCCGGTCACCGAACCCAAGCCCTCCGGCCGGAAGTAGGCGGAAAAAAGGCGGACCGCCTGGCGGTCCGCCCTCTGTTCGCGGTCTGGAAAAGCCCAGCAGGCTTAAGGCTTGGCGGCCGTATTGCAGTCGGCCAGGCCCGCGGCGTCCAGGTCCGCGCCGCGATAGTTGAAGCTGACGACCGCGCCGAGTTCGGCGGCGACCTTGCGGCAGGCGCGGCCGATCGGCAGCGACTTGACCTGGGGGGCGGCGCAGACGTCGCCGTTGCAGCGCCACATGGCGCCGTCCTGGATCAGGGAAGGCGCCTTGCTGGGGGCCTTCAGCTTGAGGACCGCGCCCTCGGCGGCGAAGGCGCTGGTCGCCATACCAAGCGTGGACAGGGCGGAGGCCGCGACGAGCGCGGTCATGAAGATACGCATGCTTGTTTCCTGTTATCCCCTAAGGCCGACACTGGGAGGTCGGCTGGGAATACAATTGGTTGCGTTTCGCAACTAAGTCAACAAACGAACGTTTGACGCCGCTTCTTCTTGCCCGGTTTCCGCCAGCCACGCCAGCACGGCCGGCGTTATGTCGCCGGCCTTGTCCGCCACCCGCCAGCAGTCGGCCAGGGAAGGCGGGGTCAGGCCCTGGTCGATGGTGTGCCGCAGCAGGGCGAACAGCGGATCCCAGAAACCGCCCGGATTGTGGAAGACGATCGGCTTGCGATGCAGGTCCAGGCGTCGCCAGGACAGCAGCTCGATGATCTCCTCCAGGGTGCCGATGCCGCCGGGCAGCACGACGAAGGCGTCCGACCGCTCGAACATCATCATCTTGCGCTCGTGCATCGAGGTGACGATCACCGTCTCGACGTCGTCGAACGGCTGCTCGCGGCCGCGCAGGAACTCGGGGATGACGCCCAGGACCCGGCCGCCGGCCGCATGGGCCCCTCGCGCCGTGGCGCCCATCAGCCCCACGCCGCCGCCGCCATAGACCAGCTTCAGCCCGGCCCTGGCGAAATCGCCGCCGATCTCGAACGCGGCTTCCAGGAAGGCCGGGTCGGCCGTGTTCGACGAGCCGCAATAGACGCAGACGGCCTTGGCGGCCTCCACGGCGGCGGCCTGGCCGCTGGACAGGTCGGGCATCGTCGTCCACTCCAGAAAATAATCAGCGCGCCGGTCCTTGTACCCAAGGGCGGCGCGCCGCACGTGAACAGCCAAGAAACGGGCCGTCGGGGCGTCGTCGGCCGTTGGATACGCCATGATCAGGATTCGCGAGATCGGTTTCAAGTCGACCTGCGCCGTCGCGGCGCTGGCCTTGCTGGCGCTGGGCGCGTGCGGCCGCGAGGACAAGGGCTGGCGCCACGATCCGACGGCGGCCAAGACCGAGCAGGTTTCGGTGCTGGACAGCTATCTGAAACCACCCAGCGTGGTGTCGGCGGTCCGTCAGGGCGACGCCGTGGCGCTGTCGGGGCGGGCCGAACCCCTGGCCAGCGTCAGGCTGGGGGCGCCGACCGGCGAAGCGTTGGTGGGCAAGGCCGACGCGGCGGGCGCCTGGCGGCTGGTGGCGCCGCTGGCCGCCGAGCCGAGGCTCTACGGCCTGTCCATGACGATGGATGGGCGAACCGTGCAGGCCCAGGGTTATCTGATGGTCGCGCCCAGCGGCGCGGCGGTGCTGCTGCGCGCCGGGGCGGGGGCCGAGGTGATGGGCCAGAGTTCGCTGTCGCCTCGCGTCCTGGCGATCGACTACGACCGGAGCGGCGGGGCCATGGTCTCCGGCGTCGGCGCGCCGGGCGCGGGCCTGGGCGTGCGCGTCGACCGCGTCACGCGCGGCGAAGGCAAGGTCGACGAGGTCGGCCGCTTCTCGATCTCGCTCGACCAGCCGCTGGCGGCCGGCGCCCACACGATCCAGGTGGCGGGCGAGGGCGGCGAGCAACAGGTGGTCGTCGATGTCCGCCCGCCCATGCCGCCCACCGGCGGGCCGGCGTCCTCGACGCTGACGGCCGTGGGTTGGCGCGTCGACTGGATGACCCCGGGCGGCGGCGTGCAGAGCACCCAGCTGCTGGGCGCCGCCCGGTGAGGGGCATGGCGTCGCGATCCGGACCCGTGGCCGGCGCGGTCGCGCCCGCGGAGATCAAGCCCAACGGCTGGAAGGCCTTGGCCGACCTGTTCAGCCTGGTGATGCGCTCCAAGGCGCCCGGCCTGCGCTGGCGCGTGACCCTGGCCCTGGTCTTCACCTTCGTCGGCAAGTTCCTGGGCGTCGTCGCGCCCCTGCTGCTGGGCAAGGCGGTCAATGCGCTGAGCGCCGGACAGGGCGCGGCGGTGCAGGTCGGCCTGACCTTCGCCGCCCTTGCCGGGGGCTGGGCCCTGATCCGCTTCATCGCCGCCGTCGCGCCCCAGGCGCGCGACGCGGTGTTCACGCCGGTGGCCCAGGCGGCCCAGACCCGCGCGGCCGTCGAGACCTTCGCCCACGCCCTGTCGCTGTCGATCGACTTCCACCAGACCAAGCGCACCGGCTCGCTGTCGCGGGTGATCGACCGCGGCGCGCGGTCGATGGATTTCCTGCTGCGCGGCCTGGTGTTCAACATCGCGCCGACGGCGGTCGAGCTGATCATGGCCGCCATCGTGCTGGCCAAGGCCTATGACTGGCGGTTCGCCCTGACGGCGGTGGTCACCGTCGTGATCTACGGCGTGGTCACCTTCGCCATTTCCGACTGGCGGATCGGCCACCGGCGGGTGATGAACGAGGCCGACGCCGAGGCCGCCGGCCGGGCCGTCGACGCCCTGCTGAACTACGAGACGGTCAAGGCCTTCGGGGCCGAGGACCGGGCGGTCGGCGGCTACGACGCGGCCCTGACGGCCTACGGCGCGGCCAATATCAAGGCCACCAACTCCCTGACCCTGCTCAACAGCGTGCAGTCGGCGGTGATGAGCCTGGGCCTGGGCGTGATGGCGATCCTGGCGGGCGGCGAGGCGGCGGCGGGGCGGATCGGGCCCGGCGACGTCACCGCCGCCGTGCTGATCCTGGTCAACCTGTACGGACCGCTGAACATCCTGGGCTTCGCCTATCGCGAGATCCGCCAGTCGTTCATCGACATGGAGGCGATGCTGGACCTGCGCCGGGCCCGGCCTGACGTGGCCGACGCGGTCGACGCCATCGACCTGCCGCCGCCGGCCGACCGGCGGGGCGGGGCGGTGGCCTTCGAAGGCGTGTCGTTCCGCCATGGCGCGCGGTCGGAGGGCCTGCAGGACGTGACCTTCGCGGCTCGGCCGGGAACCACCGTGGCCATCGTCGGTCCCTCCGGCGCGGGCAAGACCACCCTGGTGCGCCTGGCCCTGCGGATGATCGACCCGCAGGCCGGCCGGGTCACCCTGGACGGCCACGACCTGAAGGCGTTGAAGCAAGGCTCCCTGCGCCGGGCCGTGGCCCTGGTGCCCCAGGACGTGGCGCTGTTCAACGACAGCCTGATGGCCAACATCGCCTTCGCTCGGCCCGAGGCGTCCGAAGCCGACGTCTGGGCGGCGGCCGAGGCGGCCGAGCTGGGCGAGTTCATCCGGGGCCTGCCCGAGGGCATGGCCACCAAGGTCGGCGAGCGCGGGCTGAAGCTGTCGGGCGGCGAGCGCCAGCGGGTGGGCATCGCCCGGGCCCTGCTGGCCGACCCCCGCGTGCTGATCCTGGACGAGGCGACCAGCGCCCTGGACAGCCGCACCGAAGCCGCCATCCAGGCCACCCTGCGCAAGGCGCGGGCCGGGCGCACGACCCTGGTCGTGGCCCACCGCCTGTCGACCATCGCCGACGCCGACGAGATCATCGTTCTGCGCCGTGGAAAGGTTGTGGAGCGCGGCGCCCACGCGGCGCTTTTGGAGGCCGGCGGCGAATACGCGGCGTTGTGGCGGCGGCAGACTCGGGAGAAACCTGTGGAGGCGGGGGCGGTCGTCGATTGATATCCAAAAACCGCCATTGTAGAACGAATATAGAACATCAACGGCGGTTACTGTCATGCTGACGCGCAAGATCGATCGGGCCCTGGACGCGATGGCGGCCTGCAAGGACCGGGTGCCGGCCCTGCGCGAGATCTACCGCGCCGACAGTCCCGAGGGCCTGGCCCTGGGCCATCTGATGGAGGCGGTCGAACGGGCCCAGCAGGCGCTGCAAGGCCAGGCCGCCCGGGCGGGCGAATAGGCCTTCACGACCGTTTCCGCCGACAAATGTGGGGTGCGGCGGCGGCGGGCGGCTGTATCCTGCGCCACGCCGATCTGATCCGAGGAGCCGCCCATGCGCTATCTGCACACCATGGTCCGCGTGAAGGACCTCGACGCCTCGCTGCGGTTCTATTGCCAAGGTCTGGGCCTGACCGAGATGTACCGGATGGAGAACGACAAGGGGCGCTTCACCCTGGTGTTCCTCGCCGCGCCGGAAGACGTCGAGCTGGCCCGGGAGCGCAAGGCGCCGCTGGTCGAGCTGACCTACAACTGGGACCCCGAGGACTATCAGGGCGGCCGCAACTTCGGCCACCTGGCCTATCGGGTGGACGACATCTACGAGACCTGCCAGCGGCTGATGGACATGGGCGTGACGATCAATCGCCCGCCGCGCGACGGCCACATGGCCTTCGTCCGTTCGCCCGACAACATCTCGATCGAACTGCTGCAGGACGGCAGTCTGGATCCGGCCGAGCCGTGGGCTTCGATGCCGAACACGGGGGCTTGGTAGGCGGCGTCGATCCAGCCCAAAGTAGTTGTCATCCCGGAAGCCTCGCAGAGGCTGTCCGGGACCCAGGGGACTGGGCTGATGCGGTGCGGCTGTCCTGAGTCCCGGACAAGCGCTTCGCGCTTTCCGGGATGACAACTTCTAGATCGCTCGCTCTCGCGCGCCTAAACCAGCTTCACCCTCGGCTCCGGCGGCTCGTACGCCGCGGCCAGGGCTTCCAGGCGCTGCGCCGGGTCGTCGATGATCGCCAGCCAGGCCAGCCGCGCCAGCTCCAGCCGATAGTCGGCCGCGTAGCCGGTCGAGAAGGGCGACTGGGCGCTGCCGGGCGGTTCGGCGGCCTTGGCGTTGACCAGTTTCTGGCGGGTCAGGACGGCTGGGCGGTCGATCAGGATCTCGCCGTCTCCGCCCACCACCCAGCCATCGACCAGGGCGCAGGCGGCGACCGCGTGATAGACCATGACGGGCAGGACGCGCTTCTGCGGCGCCGGCTCGGCGATCATGATCGGCTTGACGGCGTTGGGCGGACTGGTGATCCGGAAAGCCAGGGCGTTGGCGCCGCGCTGCAGGATGGTCTTCCAGTGATCGTTGGTCGCGCTCATGGTTAAGCCTGTATCCGCTACGCGCCGGCTGGTGAAGACCCAACGCGGCAAATGGCGCAGCGGATACAGGCTTGAGCGGAAATGCCGCGCCCTGATCTATTCAGCCGCGACGACGACGGGCGTCCTCAGGGCGGGGTAGTCGGTATAGCCCCGACCGTCGTCGCCGTAGAAGGTGGTCGGGTCCGGGTCGTTCAGCGGCGCGCCGAGCCGCAGGCGCTCCACCAGGTCCGGATTGGCGATGTAGGCCTTGCCGAACGCTACGGCGTCGGCCTTGCCCGCGTCCAATGCCGCCTGGGCGGTGGCGGCGGTGAACTTCTCGTTGGCGATGTAGACGCCGCCGAAGGCCTTCTTCAGGTCGGCGCCCAGGCTGTCGGGGCCGTCGTATTCGCGGGCGCACAGGAAGGCTATGCCGCGCTCTCCCAGCGCCTTGGCCACGTAGCCGAAGGTGGCGGCCAAGTCGCTGTCGCCCATCGAGTGGCTGTCGGCGCGCGGCGCCAGGTGCATGCCGACCCGGCCCGGGCCGAACACCGAGACGGCGGCGTCGGCGACTTCCAGCATCAGGCGGGCGCGGTTCTCGATCGAGCCGCCGTAGCGGTCGGTGCGCTGGTTGGAGCCGTCCTGCAGGAACTGGTCGAGCAGGTAGCCGTTGGCGCCGTGGATCTCGACGCCGTCGAAGCCGGCGGCCTTGGCGTTCTCGGCGCCCTTGCGGAAGGCCTCGACCACGCCGACCACTTCGTCGGTCGTCAGGGCGCGCGGCGTGGGGTAGGGGCGCTCGGGGCGCAGCAGGCTGACATGGCCCTTGGCCGCGATGGCGCTGGGACCGACCGGTAGCTCGCCGCCGTGGAACGAGGGGTCGGAAATCCGGCCCACGTGCCAGATCTGCATGAAGATGCGGCCGCCCTTGTCGTGCACGGCCTTGGTGACCTGCTTCCAGCCCTCGACCTGTTCCTGGGACCAGATGCCCGGCACGCCCTGATAACCGACGCCTTGCGGGGTGACCGGCACGCCCTCGGTGATCAGCAGGCCCGCCGAGGCGCGCTGGGCGTAGTAGTCGGCCATCAGGGCGTTGGGAATCTGGGTCGGGCCGGCCCGCAGGCGGGTCAGCGGGGCCATGACGATACGGTTGGGCAATTCGAGGTCGCCGAGGCGAAGCGGATCGAACAGAGTGGGCATGAAGCAGTCCCTGGAGCGGTTCGCCGACCCCGCGTCGGCGTCCCGCATATCTGGCGAGCCTCGGCCTGACCGCAACTGCCACAGGCTCTGATTTTATTCTGACGGCCGTCGCAGGGAATCTGGGAAGCCGTTCAAGGGAACGGCCCGGCCCGCCGGTCGTTGGCTTGCCACGAGACTGGAGCGCTTCCATGGCCCAACCCGACGTCACCAACGGCGACGAAGCCGACGACGCCTACGATCCCTCGACGGTCGAGGCCAACCGCAACATCCAGCAGGGCGGCGGCGTGGGGGCCCGCGACCTGGCCCGGCAGGACGAACCGGCCGAGGTCGTCACCCCCGACGGCGACGACAGCGACGACGACGACAGCGACGACGACGCGCCCGTCGAGGCGCTGGGTACCGCCCATCCGAAACCTTGAGCGCCGACGGCAAGGAAAGGCGTCGCCGTTCCGAGGACGGGTTTAGGGCTCGACCTCGGCGAGTGGTCCGGTCTATTCGCCTAGCCTGGTCCTTCGCCATAGAGAATCCGCCATGCCCTCCGGCCTCGCCGCCCTCCTCGACGACATCGCCGGCATCACCAAGCTGGCCGCCGCGTCCCTCGACGATGTCGGCGCCGCCGCCGGCAAGGCGGGCACCAAGGCGGTGGGCGTGGTGGTGGACGACACCGCCGTCACCCCCGGCTACGCCATGGGCTTCACGCCTGACCGCGAACTGCCGATTGTCTGGAAGATCGCGGTCGGCTCGTTCCGCAACAAGCTGCTGTTCCTGCTGCCGGGCGCCCTGATCCTCAGCGCCTTCGCGCCGTGGGCGGTGACGCCGATCCTGATGGTGGGCGGGGCCTACCTGGCCTTCGAGGCCACCGAGAAGATCATCGAGGCCTTCGCGCACCACGAGATCGCCGGCGAGGAGACCGAGGACCTGGCGCTGAGCAGCGCGGAGCTCGAAGCCGAGAAGGTCAACGGGGCCATCCGCACCGACCTGATCCTGTCGGGCGAGATCATGGCCATCGCCCTGGCCGATGTCGCCGACAAGCCTCTGGCCATCCAGGCCGCCGCCCTGGCGGTGATCGGGGTGGCGCTGACCATCGCCGTCTACGGCGTCGTGGCCCTGATCGTGAAGATGGACGACATCGGGCTGCATCTGGCCCAGCGGTCCAACGCCGGGACCCGGGCCCTGGGGCGCGGCCTGGTCAAGGCCATGCCGGTGACCATGGAGGCCCTGACCGTGATCGGCACGGCGGCCATGCTGTGGGTTGGCGGCGGCATTATCGTCCACGGCCTGGAGCACTTCCACCTGACCCCCGTGCCGCACTGGGTCGAGGGCGCGTCGCACTGGGCTGGCGGGGCTCCGGGGATCGGCCCGGTGACCGGCTGGCTGGCCATGGCGGCGGGCTCGGCCGTGGTCGGCCTGATCGTCGGCGGCGCGATCGTCGGCGTGCTTCACCTGATCCCACGCAAAAAGGCGGCGCACTGAGGCGCCGCCTTGGCTTGCCGTTCGAGAAGGCCGGCTAGGCCGCGCGGGACGCCGCCCGGTAGCCGTCGATGCGCCGGAAGATCGCCGCCATGGCGGCGTGGGCGGGTTGATGGTCCTCGGTGATCTTGCCTTCGGCGAAGATCAGGGCCAGGCGGTCGCGCGCCCGGCTGACGCGGCTCTTGATGGTGCCCAGCGCCGCGCCGGTGACCTCGCTGACTTCCTCGTAGGACATGCCGGCGGCGCCGATCAGGATCAGGGCCTCGCGCTGGTCGGGGGGCAGCATGTCCAGCGCCCGGCGCAGCTCGTCCAGTTCCAGGGCCGCCGTCGGGTTGGTGGTCGACACCAGGGTCCGTTCGGCGACCTCGGGGTCGAGGGGGCAGGAGCGCCACGAGCGGCGCTTCTCCGAATAGAAGACGTTGCGCAGGATCATGAAGGTCCAGGCCTTCATGTTGGTGCCCGGCTGGTAGGAGGTCCGGGAGGCCAGGGCCTTGGCCAGGGCGTCCTGGGCTAGGTCGTCGCCGTGGCTGGCGTTGCCGGTCAGCGAGCGGCCAAAGGCGCGCAGATGCGGGATCAGGCTGACGAGTTCGCGCTCGAACGTCGCCTTTTCCGCGGTGATCTGGGTCGAGGTCGGATTGGTCATGCGATGTTCCCGTTCGGAGAATGAACGCGCTCGACCAACCAAGGCTCCGCTTTGCGGTAAATATATTTGACGATCTTGGTCAGGCCTCGGCCGCGATCTGGCGCAGGGCCTGCTCGAAATACTCGGCCGGCTGGCCGCCCGAGATCAGGTAGCGGTCGTTGATGACCACGGCCGGCACCGAATTGATCCCCGCCGCCCGCCACCTGCGCTCGGCCTCGCGAACCTCCTGGGCGTACCGACCCGAGGTCAGCACCTCGTGGGCGGCGTGCGGGTCGAGCCCCGCCTTCATGGCGGCGGCGACCAGCGTTTCGTGATCGGCAGGGCTCTGGCCCTCGGTGAAATAGGCGTCGAACAGGGCGCGCTTCAGGGCCTTCTGGTCGCCGACCAGGCCGGCCCAATGCAGCAGGCGATGGGCGTCGAAGGTGTTGTAGATCCGGCTGTTCTCGTCGGTCACCATGGAGAAGCCGACGGCGGCGGCCCGGTCGTGTATGGCCTGGCGGTTGGCCGCCGACTGCTCGCGCGTCGCGCCGTACTTCTCGGCGATGTGCTCGACGATGTTCTGGCCCTCGGGCGGCATGTTCGGATTGAGTTCGAAGGGTTGGAAATGGATCTCGGCGTCAACCAGGTCGCCGACCCGATCGAGCGCCGCTTCCAGCCCGCCCAGGCCGACGACGCACCAGGGGCAGGAGACGTCGGAGACGAAATCGATCTTCAGCGGCTTGGTCATGGCGCGATCCGTGATGGCGAGACCCCGACATATGGGGGGCAAGGCCAAGATTGCATCGGCGCGGACGAAGGCCGGCGAGGCTCCGCCGGCCCGCCGCGTTTCAAAGCAAGATTTCCGGCTAGGTGACGCCTTGAATCTCGCGCGAAATCGCCGCGGCGGTGGCCTTGACCTCGGCGATGATCTCGTCGGCGGGCCTCACGCCGCGCTTGTAGATGTAAGGCATGGTCAGGGCCGCGATCGCGGCCTTGTCGGCCATGATCGGCGAGGAGACGTCGATGACGTTCGGCACGAGGTCGCTTTCGGCGCGCCAGTAGCCCTGTTGCGCGACCTGCTCGGCGTTGGCCAGGAACGCGGCCTGTTCGGCCTTGGAGACGCCGTCGAAGATCACCTCGCGCCATCGGGCCTGCACGGGCGGGGGCTGGAAGGCGTAGAGCACCATGCCCGAAGTCGCCTCCACGATGTCGCGGCGGTGGCCGGTGCGCACCGAGTAGCCGTAGTAGCCGGGGTTCTCGATCCGGGCGACGACGACGATCTGCTCGCGTGACGCCTGGGCGAGGTGGCAGGACTGCTCGACCCTCGCGGCCAGTTCGCGCATCTGGGGAAGCGCCGCCTCCAGCAGGGTCTTGACCGGCGCGCGCGCCATGCCCAGGCGGAACAGCCGGTTCGTCAGGGCGTAGCCTTCCGCGCCCGGGACCGTCTCGATGAAGCCCTTGAACTCCAGGACGTGGATCATCCGGAAGATCTCGCCGACCGATTTCTGCATCGCCACCGAGATCTGGGAAAGGGTCATGGCCTGGCCGTGGCTCGCCAGCAGGTCCAGAATATCCAGACCCTTTTCCAGGGCGGGCGCGGTGTACTTGCGATCCGTCATGGCGAAACCTTCGAAACCCGGGGTTCCAGCCTCTAGCTTCCAGCGCGCGCGTGGGCAAGCGGACGCTTAGGGGAGGGCGGATCGTTCCGGCGCCGGCCTTTGGAGCGGGTGGCGAAATCCGCGGCGGGGAGGGCGTCGGCGGCTCATTCCGCAGGGGTTCGCCGAACGTCGCTCCGGTCCGTGCGCGGCGTCCAGGGCGGCGGGGTGCTCAGGCGCGATCGCAACGCCGGCGCCGCTCAAGCGCCGTTTTTCGCGGACCTGCAAACCGCCGCTTCGCCGCCCGATGTGAGACGCTTTTGGGTGCGTATGTAAAAATCTTTGTGCAAATAAAAAATATCAATATATTTCCCATCGGTTCGCTCAAGGTGGCGGCGGTGTAAAATTGGTAGCGCTACCATACCGGAGTTTGGTGGGAGGATCAGGGTCGCGTTCCATGTGTCGCCTCAGGCGACCATGAGCACGTGGTTCCGGGTGAGTGGATAAATTGTCTGACTAATTGGATCTTGCGATGTCGGGCGGAACTGTCGATGTCCTATGTCGCTTCCGAGGATGAATTTAGAAATTTGATTTTATAATTATCTCGGTAATTCAAGGTGATAATGTAGGTCTCGGCGCTTTTGGCGGCCTATTTGGTCGACGCGCAACGGGCCCCTGATTGCCACCGGTGTCAGTGCGGCAGTCTCCAATTTTGTGAAAATTCATCCTATTTGTATGAGGAATAGGCTTGCCAAATCCCGGTGATGGGATAGGTCCTTGGGGATGACAACGCTGCCATCGGGCGGCGGAAAGCCCGGTTTCAACTAACGCCTTCAGAGCGTCGGAACCGGCCGCAGGCAGGAGGAATGGGCCCGAGGATCCGGGCGGCCCGCTGACGCGTGGCATGAAAGGCAAACGACCCACGGGCGGCGAGGGATCCCAGGATCGCGCAGCGGCCAGTCACCAAGAACGATGTGGGGCGAAGGAGAGGTCTGGCGCGGCGACGCCGGGCGGCGGGGCTTAAGGGCGTATTGGGGAGGCCAAATTGCATCAGCTGAACAAGGGCGCGGGCCGGTGGTCGGCGGGACTGGTGTCGGCGCTGGCGTTGAGCCTGGCGGCGGGGGTCGTGGGCGGCCTGGCCGGCGGGGTGAGCGTCGCCCAGGCCGGGCCGATGGCGGTGGTGGACCGCAACGGCTCGTATGTGTCGGTGGAGACCTACGCCTACGAGAAGGAGGGCGGCAAGACCGTCAAGCCGCACTGGGACGACAAGGCCGGCAAGCTCACCGCCTCCGGCGACAAGGGCCTCGGCGCCCAGGCCCTCGCGGCCGTGCAGATCGTCTCGCGTTAGGGAGGGGGCGCGTGATGCGGATGGCGTCATGAACAACGGCGGGCGAGGGAAGGCCGGGGATCAGGCCCGGGATCATGGATTGGCGGCGTTGCCCATCGACGAGTCCGGTCGCCTTGAAGGGCGCGGTCTCCGGAGGGGCAGGGGGGGACACCCCCGCGAGGCGTCGCCCTTGATCCCCACGGGGAGAGATGGAGGCGCCTGGCCGGGCCTGGGTCTGGAGCGTCCGCGTTCGGCCCATGACCAGATGCTGCGCGTGCTGGCCCTGGAGATCATGGACGGCGCCTTCGACGTGACCGGCTTTCCAAGCGAGACGGCGCTGCTGCGTCGTTTCCAGGTCTCGCGTTCGTTCCTGCGCGAGGTCATCCGAGGCCTGACCGCGAAGGGATTCCTGAGCGTCAAGACGCGGGTCGGCGCCACGGTCCGCAGAGCCGAGCACTGGAGCCATTTCGACCGCGACGTGTTGCGGTGGCGCCTTGGCGCCGGCGAGAACCCGGTGTTTGGCGAAGACGTGCGGGCGATGTGTCTGGGGCTGGAATGCGAGGCGGCGCGCCGGGCGGCCAAGCGACGGTCGGCCGACGACCTGCAGGTCCTGGAGCAGTGCCTGGCCGATCTTGCGGCCGATCCGTCCGACACCGCGGCCCGTGTCATCCAGCGCGTCTTCAGGTTGACGATCTGCGCGGCGTCGGACCGGCCCGTGATGCGCTCCCTGTCCGGCCTGATCGAGGCCCACCTGTTGCTTGACGCCCGATGGGGACGGGGATCGACGGGGAGCCGATCCAAGGCGATGCGTCGCGTCTTCTGGGCGATCCGAGACGGTGACGAGGCGAGCGCCGCCGCCGCCATGCGCGATGTCATCGGTTGAGCGACGCGGCGGGGACAAGCGACATGAATGAAGACAATGGCTTGAACTTGAACCGTCGCCATTTTCTATGGACGAGTTCGGCCGTCGCCCTGGCCGCGGCCAGCGGGGCGCCAGGCTTGACCTGGGCCGGGGCGGCCGTCGGGTCCGAGCGGCCTTATCCCCGGGCGCAGCTCAAGGCGCCGGGCGAGCGGCTGTCGTTGAACCACGGCTGGCGCTTCCACCTCGGCGACGTGCCGTTTCCGAAGGTCAAGGGCCATGGCTGGTCCTACGCCAACGCCAAGGCCGGCAGCGCCTGGGGCGCGGCCTCGCCCGAGCATGACGACAGCGACTGGCGCGAGCTGGACCTGCCGCACGACTGGGTGGTGGAGGGGCCGTTCGACAAGGACGAGAACCTCGCCCAGGGCTACCGCCCGCGCGGCAAGGCCTGGTATCGCCGCGCCCTGCGGCTGGATCCCACCGATCGCGGCAAGCATCTCTCCATCGAATTCGGCGCCATCGCCACGAATGCGACGGTCTGGTTCAACGGCAGCGTCGTGGCCCGCAACTGGAGCGGCTACAACGCCCTGCAGATCGACATCACCCCGTTCGCCCGCTACGGCGACGAACTCAACAGCATCGCCGTGCGGGTCGACGCCGATCCGATGGAAGGCTGGTGGTACGAGGGCGGCGGCATCTATCGCCACGTCTGGCTGACCAAGCGCGCGGCCGTGCACATCGTCGACGACGGCGTCCACGCCGATCCGCGACGAGACGGGGCGGGGCGCTGGACCCTGCCGGTCGTCGCCACCCTGGGCAATATCGGGCCCAAGGCCGAGGCGGTCGAGGTCGAGGCCCAGCTGGTCGATCCCTGGGGCAAGGTGGTGGGCGCGGGGCGCGTCGCCGCCGAGGCCCCGTCGCTGGACCAGGCCGAGGCCCGCCTGGTCCTGGACGTCGCCACCCCGCGCCTGTGGTCGATCGGCGACCCGGCCCTCTACACGGTGCGCACCCGCGTCCTGCAGGCCGGCAAGGTGGTCGACGAGGCGGTCACCTCGACCGGCTTCCGCACGCTGCGGTTCGACGCCGCGCAGGGTTTCTTCCTCAACGACCGCCCGCTGAAGATCCACGGCGTCTGCCTGCACCAGGACCATGCCGGGGTCGGCGTGGCCGTGCCCGACAGCCTGTGGGATTTCCGGTTGCGCCGGGTCAAGGCGATGGGCGCCAACGCCGTCCGCTGCGCCCACAACGCTCCGGCCCCAGAAATGCTCGAGGCGGCCGACCGGCTGGGCGTCCTGATCCTCGACGAGAACCGCAACTTCAATCCCAGCCCCGACTACATGCGGCAACTGGAGTGGCTGATCCGCCGCGACCGCAACCATCCCAGCGTCTTTCTGTGGTCGGTGTTCAACGAAGAACCCATGCAGGGCGGCGAGGCGGGCTATCAGATGGTTCGGCGGATGGTGGCCGCGGTCAAGCGCCTGGACGACAGCCGCCCGGTCACCGCCGCGATGAACGACGGCATGTTCACGCCGATCAACGTCTCGCAGGCCGTCGATGTGGTCGGCTTCAACTACCAGTCCGGCAACTACGACCGGTTCCACGCCGAACATCCGGACCTGCCGATGATGAGTTCGGAGGACACCTCCGCGTTCATGACCCGGGGCGAATGGTTCACCGACCGCGCGCGCAACATCCTGGCCGAGAACGACGAGGAGCCGTCGTCCTGGGGGACGACCCATCGCAAGGGCTGGGAGGCGATCGCCAAGCGTCCGTTCGTGGCGGGCGCCTTCCTGTGGTCGGGCTTCGACTATCGCGGCGAGCCGACGCCGTTCGAATGGCCCTCGGCCAGCTCGTTCTTCGGGGCCATGGACCTGTGCGGCTTCCCGAAGATGGCGTTCTTCCTGCACCGGGCGCAGTGGATCAAGGATCGCCCCCTGCTGGACCTGGCCCCGCACTGGACCTGGCCGGGCAAGGAAGGCCAGCCGATCAAGGTGATGGCCCTGACCAACGCCGAGACGGTCGAGCTGCGCCTCAACGACCGGCTGATTTCGCGCCAGGCGGTCGATCCCTTCGTCATGCCGTCCTGGACCGTGCCCTATGCGCCCGGGCGCCTGGAGGCGATCGGCTATGTCGGCGGCCGGCCGGTGTCGAAGGCGGTCGTCGAGACCGCCGGCCCGCCGGTCGCCCTGCGGCTGACGCCGGATCGAACCGTCCTGACCGGAGACGGCGACGACGCCGCGCCGGTCACCGTCGAGGCGCTGGACAAGGCCGGAAGGGCTGTCCCCACGGCCAATCTGCCGGTGACGTTCGAGATCGACAACGGGCGGATCATCGGCCTGGGCAACGGCGACCCCAATTGCCACGAACCGGAAAAGGGCGCCGCGCGCAGCCTGTTCAACGGCCTGGCCCAGGTGATCGTGCAGAGCGAGCGCGGATCCAGCGGCGTCCTGCGTCTGAAGGCCTCGGCGCCGGGGCTGCGCGTCGCGCAGGTCCGGTTGTCGGTCCAGCCCGGGGCGCGTCCGCTGGTCCCCCGGACCCCGCCCGTCTCGATCCTGTCCGATTGGCGGCTGTCCCCGGTGGCGCGGGTCCGACCCGACCCGGCGGCCAGGCCGGCCGACAACGACATGAATTCCTGGACCTGGGCGAAGCCGGGCCCGCTGCAGGACGCCGATCCCGACGGCGGCTTCGTGCTCTATCGCCAGACCTTCACGCCGCGCGGCGCGGTGCGGCGGGCCGGCGGAAAGCTGGTGTTCGGCCGCCTGACCGGTCCGGCCGAGGTCTATGTCGACGGCGTCAAGGCCGCGGCCAAGACGGACGCCGCGCCGGGAGCCCTGATCGCGCCGCTGCCGGCCAAGGAGGGCGAACGGACCGTGGCGGTGCTGATGACCGTCGCGCCCGGCCAACCGTTCGGCATGAGCGCCGCGGTGATCGTCGAGGAACTGGATTGAACGCCGCCCAGAGGTCGGGGCGCCCGGCCAAACCCCCATCCCCAATGTCGAGCTCGCCGTTCAGGCGGCCCATGGAGTTATTTCCGAACATGTGGACTTCGATCCATGGCGGCCGGTCGCCGCGCCTGATGGGCGGCCTGGCGGTGCTGGTCCTGGCCCTCGGCGGCGGGGTGGCGACCGCCGCCGACGCGCCGGCGACGACCAACCCTATTCCTCGCATCGTGACGCGCGACGGTCGCCACGCCCTGTTCGTCGACGGCGCGCCGTTCCTGATGCTGGGCGCCCAGGTCAACAACAGCAGCAACTACCCGGACGTCCTGCCGGAGGTGTGGCCCACCATCAAAGCCATCCACGCCAACACCGTCGAGGTCCCGGTCGCCTGGGAGCAGATCGAGCCCGTCGAGGGGCGGTTCGACTTCTCGTTCGTGGACACGCTGGTGGACCAAGCCCGCGCCAACAAGGTGCGGCTGGTGCTCCTGTGGTTCGGCACCTGGAAGAACACCGGGCCCGCCTACACGCCCGAGTGGGTCAAGCTCGACAGCAAGCGCTTCCCACGGATGATCACCGCCAGCGGCCAGCCCCACTATGTCCCGTCGCCGCATAGCCGCAACACCCTCGAGGCCGACAAGCGCGCCTTCGTCAAGCTGATGGAGCACATCAAGCGGATCGACCCCCAGAACACGATCATCATGATCCAGCCGGAGAACGAGGTCGGCTCCTACGGCAGTGTCCGGGACTTCTCGCCCGCGGCCCAGAAGCTGTTCGACAGGCCCGTGCCCGCCGCGCTCCTCAAGCGCCTGGGCAAGTCGCCGGGGACCTGGAAGGCCGTGTTCGGAACCGACGCCGACGAATATTTCAATGCCTGGCATTTCGCCGCCTATGTCGAGGAGATCGCCAAGGCCGGCAAGGCGGTCAAGCCGCTGCCCATGTACATGAACGCAGCCCTGGCCTCGGCCTTCGGCCGGCAGCCGGCCGCGACCTATGCCAGCGGCGGTCCGGTGCACCACGTGATCGACGTCTACAAGGCCGCCGCGCCGTCGATCGATCTCGTCGCGCCCGACATCTATGTCCGCGACCATGCCGCGTATCTGGCTTATCTGGACTACTACGCCCGGCCCGACAACGCGCTCTTCGTGCCGGAGACCGGCAACGACACGGAGTTCGCCCGCTATTTCTTCGCGGCCGTCGGCAAGGGGGCGATCGGCTTCTCGCCGTTCGGCATGGACGACACCGGCTATTACAACTACCCGCTCGGCGCCAAGGACTTCGACGAGGCCAAGCTCAAGCTCTTCGCGCGCAACTACAGCCTGTTCGGGCCCATGGCGCGCGAGTGGGCGGCCCTGGCCTTCGCGGGCAAGACCTGGGGCGTCTCCGAGCCGACCGATCCCAAGGCCAACCACACCCAGGTCATGGAACTCGGCCCCTACCGCGCCACGGCCACCTTCGGCCAATGGCAGTTCGGGACGGACAAGCCGACGGGCAATCCCCAGCCCGTGGGCGGTGCGGCGATCGCCGAGCTTGGTCCGGGTGACTACCTGCTGACCGGCTTCAACACCCGCGTGCGGTTCGAGCCCACCAAGCCCGAAAGCGGCCAGATGCTCCGCGTCGAAGAAGGCCGGTTCGAGAACGGCAAATGGATCTTCAGGCGCGTCTGGAACGGCGACCAGACCGACTACGGCCTCAACCTAGTCGATCGGCAACAGGTCCTGCGGATCAAGTTCGGAACCACCCAGGCTGCGGCGATCATTCCGGTCGGAAACCCCAACTAGCCCACTGACCGCGCCCTGCGAGGGGGCGCAACAGAGCAGAAGAACGGTGGAGCGGTTGCAGGCTTCCACCTGTGAAGGAGGCGGGAACGCACGTGAAAATCGGTTGGGCTTCCATGGCGATGGCCGTCCTGTTGGCGGCGACGGGCACGGACTTGCGGGCGGCCTCGCCTCCGCCTTCCGCGGCGCCGATCGCGGCGGGCGCCGGATCGGTGACCGTCGATCGCATCAAGGTCCGCAGCGTGGCCCTGCAGGGCAATCTCGAAGGCGAGACGCCCGATCGGGATGTCGTGGTCTATCTCCCGCCCGGCTACGCCGCCGACCCGGCGCGCCGCTATCCGGTCGTTTATGCGCTGCACGGGTACGGCCTGACCGCCGACGGGTTCGCGGGATTGCTCAAGGCCCCGTCGACCATCGAGGGGGCCTTTGCGTCGGGAGTCCCCGGCATGATCGTCGTCCTGCCGGACACCCAGACCCTGCACAACGGCTCCATGTATTCGAGCTCGGTGACGACAGGCGACTGGGAAGGTTTCATCGCCCGCGACCTGGTCGCCTATGTCGATGCTCACTACCGCACCCTCCCGGATCGCTCGAGCCGCGGCCTCGCGGGTCACTCCATGGGCGGCTACGGCGTCGCGCGGATCGGCATGAAGCATCCCGAGACCTTCAGCGCGCTCTACATCATGAGCCCGTGCTGTCTCTCGGCGCGCGACGCGCCGCCCCCGCAGGCGGCCGCGACGGTCGAGGCCGTCAAGACGCGGGAGGAGGCGACCAGGCTCGACTTCCTGCCGCGCGCCACCTTCGCCGTCGCCGCCGCCTGGTCGCCAAACCCGAAGAAGCCGCCCTTCTATGTCGACCTGCCAACGGCCAATGGCGTCGAAGACCGGTCGGTGCTGGCCCGCTGGGCCGCCAATGCGCCCCTGAGCATGCTGGATCAGTACGTCTTCAGCCTTAGGCGATACCGGGCGATCGCCATCGACGTGGGCGACCAGGATGGGCTGCGCATCGACGCCGCGACCTTGCACGAGCGGATGGACACATTCGGCGTCGGGAACACCTTCGAAATCTACAGCGGGGATCACGGCAGCGCCGTCGCGAGCCGCTTCCAGAGCAACGTGCTCCCGTTCTTCGGGCGCGTACTTCAATCGGGCGACCAATAAAGCCGCCTTGCGAATATTCAGAAATGTTGGGGAGTGAACAACGTGGTGACCTTGAACAAGCGAGCTTTCCTGGGCGTCCCGGCGCTCGCGGCGCTGGGCCTGGCTGGCGCCGCGCAAGCGAAGGATGAGCTTTCCGCGGGCGCATGCGCCAAGCCGCCGGCGCCGGACTATCGGCTGCCCATGGCCAAGGGGCCGTTCCGTCCGGAACCCGACTCCCTGAAGACCTACCAGACCCCGGACTGGTTCCGCGACGCCAAGTTCGGGATCTGGTCGCATTGGGGCCCGCAGGCGGTGCCGCGCCTCGGCGACTGGTATGCGCGCTACATGTACGTTCCGGGCCACTGGCACTACGACCAGCACGTCAAGAAGTACGGCCAGCCTTCCAAGTTCGGCTACAAGGACATCATTCCTCTGTGGAAGGCCGAGAAGTTCGATCCCGAAGGCCTGATGGACAAGTATGCCGCCGCGGGCGCGAAGTACTTCGTCAGCATGGGGGTGCACCACGACAATTTCGACCTGTGGAACTCCAAGCATCACCGCTGGAACGCCGTGGCCATGGGCCCCAAACGCGACATCGTCGGCGCGTGGAAGGCCGCAGCGCGAAAACGCAAGCTGCGTTTCGGCGTGTCGGAGCATTTGGGCGCCAGTCACAACTGGTGGCATCCCAGCCATCTCTACAACCAGACCTGGCCCGAGAACGGCACGGCCTACGATGGCGCGGACCCCAAGTACGCCGACCTCTACCATCCGGCGCACAACGAGCCTTATCGCGGCACGGCCGACACCTGGTACACCAAGGACCCGAGGTTCCATCAGATCTGGTTCGACCGCATGCGCGACCTGATCGACACCTATGAGCCGGATCTTCTGTACTCGGACGGCGGCCTGCCGTTCGGCGAGGTGGGCCGCACCCTGGTCGCGCACATGTACAACAGCAGCATCGCGCGCAGCGGCAAGCTCGAGGCCGTGTACAACTGCAAGGACCTGGGCTCTGGCGAATTCCACAAGGAATGGGCGGTCCAGGACGTCGAGCGCGGGGTGCTGAGCGGCGTCAACCCGCTGCCGTGGCAGACCGATACGTCCAACGGCGACTGGTTCTACAGCGACGGCTTCAAGTACAAGACCACGTCGGAAGTGATCGCCATGCTGGCCGACATCGTCAGCAAGAACGGCAACCTGCTGCTGAACGTCGTGCAGTATCCGGACGGCAGCCTGCCGCCCGAGTCGCAGCTGCTCCTGGACGAACTGGCGCCGTGGATGGCGGTGAACGTCGAAGCCATTCATGGAACGCGACCGTGGAAGATGTTCGGCGAAGGGCCCACCGAAGCCGCCGCCGGGGCGTTCCAGGAGAGCGCGGCCTATACGGCGCGGGACATCCGCTTCACGACCAAGGGCGACGCCCTTTACGCGATCACGCTGGGAGAACCTTCGGGCGTGACCCGGATCGCCGCGCTCGCCGTGGGCAATCCCCAAGAGCGTCGGCGCGTTGCCCGGGTCGAGATGCTGGGCCTGCGCGGGCCGCTGAGGTTCCGCCAGGACGCCAGCGCTCTGTCGATCGACCTTCCGGCCAGGATGCCGACGCGACACGCCAGCGTCTTCAAGATCAGGTTCGCCTGACGCGTCCCGCGATCGAAAAAAGATCCAGTTCAACAAGGACTCCGAGGCCGATGCGAAAGCACTCAGTCCGCCTGGCGGGCGCCACCTTGGCGCTGATGCTGGCGACCGCAATTCCGCTTGCCGTCCAGCCGGCGCCCGCCCAGGCGCAAAGCGCGGTGGGGCACCCGGACTGGCCGGGGAAGGGGCGACTGTTCGTCGGCGCCTGCTATCAGCCGATCGACCGGTCGCCCGAGCAGATCCGCCAGGACATCGCGATCATGAAGGCGGCCGGGTTCAACATGGTCCGCATGGGCGACCTGTCCTGGGACTCGTTCGAACCCGAGGAGGGTCGCTTCACCTTCGAGTGGTTCGACCAGGTGATCGCCCAGATGCACGCGGCGGGGATCAAGGTGATCGTCGACATTCCAGGTCAGCCCGCGCCGATCTGGCTGCACAAGCGCTATCCTGGAGTCGATGTCGTCAACCAGGACGGCGTCAGGCTGAACGCGGCCACGCGCTACTGGGACAATATCAGCGACCCCGACTACCGCCGTCTGGCCAAGCGGCTCGGGCAGAAGATGATGGAGCGCTACGCGAAAAACCCGGCGGTGATCGCCGTCGGGTACGACAACGAGATCGGCAACGGCCAGGTCTCGTATTCGCCCGCGGACCGCGAACGCTTCGTCGCCTGGCTGCAGAAGAAATACGGGACGATCGAGGCGCTGAACAAGGCCTGGGCGACGCAGCGCTGGTCGCGGCGGATCAATAGCTGGGACCAGGTCGACCTGCCCTATATCCGCGGCCCGGGACCGAACGAGCGCTATCTCGACCTGCGCCGATACTGGTCGGACGACACGATCGGCGCGCTCAAGGACCTGGAGGCGGTCCGCAAGCAGCACGCGCCCAACCTCCCGGTCGGGTCGAACTTCTGGCCCACGGCCTGGACCAAGGGGTTCGACTATCTGCGCTCGTGGGACGAGATCTCGACCTATGGCGCCCAGGGCTTCTATCCCGGCGATCCCCTGGGCGCGGGCTTCGAGGTCATGATGAACAGGGCCGGGCACCAGACGCCGATCTGGTTCAACGAATTCACGGCCGGGGGCGGCGGCTTCTATGGCGACCCCGGACGGTCACGGATGTGGGCCTATTTCGGGCTGCTCTACTACGGACAGACCTTCCTGGCCTGGACATTCAATTCGCATATCGGCGGCGAAGAACAGGCGCTTTTCGGGCTGGTCGATCACGACGGTCGTCCGTCCTGGAAGGTCGACGAGTTCGGACGGATCGCCAGCGAATTCAAGGTCCTCCAGAGCATGGGTTTCCCGCGCGACCGCCAGCCCCAGGTCGCGGTCAACTACTCGTTCGACACCATGTGGCTGACCAGTCCGCCCCCGGGCCCGAACACGATGCAGGAGTACTTCAAGGGCAACTACACCGAACAGGTGAAGGCGGCCTATCAGCCGCTGTTCGAGGACAATATCGACGCGGCGGTGATCGATTTTGGCCACGACAAGCTCGACAAGTACAAGCTGATCGTTCTTTCAAGCGCCTACGTGATGGACGAGCAGACGGCCGCGGCGGTGCGCAAGTACGTCGCCGATGGCGGCACGGTCGTCATGACGGGTTATTCGGCGAAGGTCGACGAGACCGGCAAGTGGTTCGAAACGTCGTTGCCGGGACGCCTGGCCGACGTGTTCGGCCTGCGCACCAACGCCTTCTATCGGCACTGGGAACCGCTAAAGGTCCGGTTGAACGGCGAAACCCTGACCGGCGCCGACAACTACTACGAAGTGCTTGAGCTCGGCGCCGCCAAGCCCCTGGCGACCTTCGAGAACACGCCCGCCAAGAGCGCGGCCATCTCGATCAACCGGTTCGGCAAGGGGCAGGCCATCTATCTGGCCACCGCCGCCCAGCCCAGCCTCATCGGCCCTCTGCTGCGTTCGCTCTACCCCCAGCTCGGGATCGAGCGCGGCCCGCAAACGCCTAGGGGCGTCGTCGCGCGCGTGGTCGAGGGGCGGACGATGTACGTGAACACCAACAACGCCCCCGTGACCGTGACTTTCGCGGGCCCCAAGTCGGGCCTGCTCACCCACAAGACCTATGACGGGAAGATCGACCTCGAACCCTACGGCGTCGAACTTTTGCAGGATCGGTGACGGCGCCTCGTCGTCCTCATCACCCCGTATTCCCAGAATTCGCACTCCAAGGGAGTCCTCAGTTGTTCAATATTGTGATGGCGCTCGCCGCATCCCAAATCATCGTGGCTTCGCCGGACAAGAAGGCCGAGATCAGGATCGCGGCCGACGGGGCGAGCTATTCGGTCTATCGCAAGGGCGAGCCGATCGTTTCGGACTCTCCGATGGGCCTGATGTTGGCGGACGCGCCCGACTTTTCGGACCTGGAGGTCGTCGAGGTCAAAAGGCAAAGCCGGCGGAGCGACATTCCTCTGACGGCGACGAAGGCCAGGACGGCGCGGGACTGGCATAATGGAGCGATCGTCACCTTCCGCGAGAAGGCCGGCGGCCGCCGCACGCTCTCGGTGGAGGCCCGAGCCGCCAACGACGGGGTCGCGTTTCGCTACCTGTCGCCCAAGGGCGCAAGGGTCGTGCTCAAGGGGGAAATGACGGCGTACCGGCTTCCAGGCGACCCTTCATGCGAAGTCACCGAATATTCGGGTTCCCACGAGAACGCATGGGTCCTGAAGAAGGTCTCCGAACTGGACCGCGCCAAGCTCTACGACGTGCCGGTGGTCTGTTCGTCCGCGTCCGGCCAGACCCACTACGCGATCGCGCAGTCGGGAATAGACGCCTATGCCGGCTCGAGCCTGGTTCCGGTCGATGGCGGGCTGGGCGTCAGGGTGACGCCGCTTCCCGGCCGCAAGGACATCGCCGTCGACTCCGCCGCCGGCCTGACGAGCGCCTGGCGCGTGGTCATGATGGGGGACCGCGCCGGCGACCTGATTGAATCGCCCCTGATCGGGAACCTGGCGACGCAGGCGAGCGGCGACTTTTCGTGGGTTAAGCCCGGAAAGGCGGCCTGGGACTGGTGGTCCGGACCGACGGCGGGCGAGAAGCCGTCCATGGCGCGGTACCGCCGGTTCATCGATTTCGCGGCCGAGTCCGGGTTTCCCTATTTCCTGATCGATGCGGGATGGGCGCTCAATGCCGGCCCGTGCTGCGCGGCGGACCCGAAAACGGACATCACCCGCAGTGATCTGGCGATCGATATGCCCGCCCTGGTGAACTATGCGCGAGCCAAAGGGGTGGGGCTCATCCTGTGGGCGCACTGGAAACACGTCGAACCGAGAATGGCCGAGGTGCTCGACGTCTATAAGGCCTGGGGGATCAAGGGCGTGAAGGTCGACTTCATGGAGCGGGACGACCAGGACATGGTTCGGTTCTACGTCCGCCTGGCCCAGGAGACCGCCAAGCGCCGTCTGCTCCTGGACATGCACGGCGCCTTTCCGCCGGCCGGCCTGGCGCGCACCTATCCCAACTACATCACCCAGGAAGGCGTGATGGGGCTGGAATACGACAAGTTCGCCTGGGGACAGGTCACGCCCGGGCACAACGTCAAGCTGGCCTATACCCGCATGCTGCTGGGACCCATGGACTATACGCCGGGCGGTTTCCGCAACAGCACGCCTGAAACCTATGTCGCTCGGGAGCTGATGCCGATGACCCGCACGACGCGGGGCCAGGTCCTGGCGCAGTACGTGGTGTTCGACAGCCCGCTGCAGATGATCTCCGACGACCCCGACGCCTATGCCAACGCGCCGGGCTTCGAGTTTCTCAAGGACGTTCCGACCGCCTGGGACGAGACGCGATTCATCGACGGAACCCCGGAGAGCCACGTCGTGCTGGCGCGGCGCAAGGGCGAGGCCTGGTATGTCGGCGCCATGACGAACGAGACGTCTCGCACCGTGGCCATACCGCTCGCCTTCCTGGGGGACGGGACGTTCAAGGCCGACATCTGGCAGGACGGCGCCACGGCCAACGCGGTGGAACATGTCGTCAGGCCGGTCTCGAGCCGCGACGTTCTTCATATCCCCATGAGCGCCGGCGGCGGCGCCGCGGTCACCATCAAGCCCGTTCACTAGGTCGCGGGGCCAAATCGCTCGCCCGTCGCCCAGTTCGCGGTCGAAAGGCGGAGGGCGGGAAACGGCTGGTCCGCCCCGCGGGCGATCGCCTGGCCGGTCTCCCCCTTCCATTCGGCTTTGTTTCCGATTTCCAAACAGGACACCTGCCCATGACCATCACCAAGCACCGGCTCTCGGCCTGTATCGCGCTCGCCGCAGTCCTGAGCGTCGCCAGTTGGGTGGGGGCGGCCCAGGCGCAGGCGGGCGCGGGCCCGACGGCGCGTTTCGAATGGCGCTCGTCCCGGCCGTTGATCGCACCCGCCGCCAAGGGCGAGCACGCCTATTCCGGCCTCAAGGATCCTTCGGTCGTCTATTTCAACGGCGCCTATCACGTCTTCATGACCACCGCCGCGCCAGAGGGGTGGCACATGGCCTACACCCGCTTCACGGACTGGTCCGAGGCGTCGAAAGCCCCCCTCGTCAGCTTGAAGCCGTCTGGAATCGGCCCCGGCTATCGCGCGGCCCCGCAGGTCTTCTACTTCGCGCCGCAAAAGCTCTGGTACATGATCTATCAGAGCGGACCGCCCGTCTATTCGACGACCGCGAACATCGAAGACCCGATGTCCTGGAGCGCGCCGAAGCCGTTCTTTTCGGAGCCCCCGGCGGTGGTCAAGACCGCCTCGGGTCAGGCGGCGTGGCTCGACTTCTGGGTCATCTGCGATGACGACAACTGCCATCTCTTCAACACGGACGACAATGGCAACCTCTACCGGTCCCAGACCCCGATCGGCCAGTTTCCCCAGGGTTTCACGGACACCAAGATCGTCCTGGCCGGCCGTCGCGATGACATCTTCGAGGCCAGCATGCACTACAAGATCACTGGCGCGAACGCTTACCTCACCTTGGTCGAGGCCATCGGCCCACGCGGCCGCTACTTCCGCTCGTGGATCAGCGATAGGCTTGACGGCGAGTGGCGGCCGCTCGCCGATAGCGTTTCAAACCCGTTCGCGGGCTCGGACAACGTCACCTTCGACGGGGCGGCCTGGTCCGAAGGCGTCTCCCACGGTGAACTGGTGCGCGACGGCCATGACCAGACGCTGGCGATCGATCCCTGCAAGCCGCTGCGGTTCCTCTACCAGGGCTTGGCGACCCACGCGCCCGGTACGGACTACATCCGGTTGCCCTACCGGCTCGGCCTGCTGACCGCGACGACGCCGAACCCCGTCAGCCGGATGTGTCCGCGATCCGTCAAGTGACGATGTCCCACAGACTCCGCCGAGCGGGAGAGGAGGGCGGTTGCCGCCAGCCTGGACACCGCCGGAGGGGGCAGGAGAGCTGTCAGACCTTCGTTGTCCTCCAGGCCCCCTCGAGCGTCAGGCTTGTGGTCCCGACATGAGCCGGCGCGGCCCCGCTCGCCAAGTCCAGCGCGCCATCGCCGGGCTCGCGATGACGAAGCGGGGTGGGCTGGCCCGCCAAGTCTCTCCGGGTGCGAGCAGCTTGCCAAGGTAAAACTCATGGGATACCCATCTCGGCATGAGCTCCTCCTCGACACGCGACCAGGAACAGCGTCCGGCGCCGAAGACCTATTCCGCGCCGGCGCTCGAGAGAGGCTTCAATGTCATCGAACTGCTGGCCCGGGCGCCCCGCGGCCTGACGGCCAGTGAAATCGCCGCCGGTCTCAACCTTTCAATCGGTGAGATTTTTCGGATCATCGTCGTCATGGAGCGTCGGCGATGGTTGAATAAAGATCCGGAGACGGATCAATATAGTGTAAATCCCAGAATTCTGGAAATTGTCTTTCGCGCGACGCCGGCTGAAGAGCTGACTGTTGTGGCCAGCCCGTATATGCGCGAAATAGCCGACAAGATTGACCAGTCTTGTCACTTGGTCATGCCGAACGGCCGGCGAGGCCTCGTCGTGCTGAGGCAGCAGAACCCCGGCGACACCGCCTTTATTGTAAGGCTCGGCGCGGATCTGGATCTTGTGCGGAGCTGCTCCGGACAGGTGCTGCTGGCTTTCGGCGACGATGCGTGGGTCGCCGATGTTCTTGACGCTGACGCGGCCTTGTCGCCCAAGGATCGCGCGGCCTTGATGAGCCGCCTCAAGCTCGTCCGTAGCCGCGGCTTTGAGATGCGACCGAGTTCACGCATCAGCGGCGTGACCGACATAAGCTACCCGATCTTTGGGCTTGGCGGCCGTGTCGTGGCCGCCTTGACCATACCCTTCATGGTTCGCATCGACGGCTTGCAGATCTTTGACGAGTACGCCGCCCAGGCCGAACTGGCGTCGACCAGCAAGCGCGTCTCCACGGAACTGGGCTGGTTCGAACGGGATGAACGCATCGCCCCCTTGTCGGTCGAGAGCCGCGCGAGGGGAGGGGCGGTGAAAGGCAAGTCTCGGAACTTGCGGCAAAAAGACAATTTCCCAGCCTAGACGGCGGCCCCGGCTTGCCTGGCGACGCCTGGCGCTTCGAGGGGCGGCAGCCCATGGCCGACCACGACCCAGTCGCACCATAGAGCTATTTGCCGTGGATCTTTGATCCAGCGACGAGCGCGGGCGCCCTTGGCCGTCGCGCCACGCCCATTTCCCACAATCGGATGAGCGCCTCTGGCGGGGCGGGTTTCGCCCTGGCTGCGAGCCGACGGCGCGCGGTGTGCTTCGGTTGTTCGAAAAAGGTGTCGGCCGACATTCCCGAGCTGACACATATGAAACATCGTTGACTTATAAAAATGAAAACAGATAGCATATGTGAAAGTGACGTCGGTCGACCGGCGTCGAAAAGGGACCCTGGGGAGGGGAGTTGACGTGAAGAATTCGATCCGCACGCGCCGGTTGCTCGTTGCCGGCGCTTCGCTTGGCGCGCTCTGTGCATTGACAGCGTTCGACAGCGCCGCGGCGCAGGATGCGCCCCCCGCGGCCAAGGGCGATCAAGTCGTCGACACCGTGAAGGAAGTGGTCGTCACCGCGCGTCGCCGCGCGCTGCAGAGCGCCATCGAGATCAAGAGGAACGCCGACACGATCGTCGACTCGATCGTCGCCGACGAGGCCGGCAGGCTGCCCGACGCGTCGATCACCGAAGTTCTTCAGCGCGTGTCGGGCGTGTCGATCTCGCGTTTCGTTGGGGCCAACGGCGGCAACACCGCGTTCCAGATCGAAGGCACGGGCGTCACCGTGCGCGGCCTTCCCTTCAATTCGAGCATGCTCAACGGGCGGCAGCTGTTCAGCGCCAACGGCGCGAGCGCCATCAGCTGGAACGAAGTCACGCCCGAGCTGATGGCCGGGGTCGATGTCTACAAGGCGTCGCGCGCCGACCTCGTCGAAGGGGGCGCGTCCTCGATCAACCTTCGCACGCATCAGCCCTTCGACTTCAAGGACACCCAGTTCAACGTCACCGCGGGCGGCAGCTACGGCACCCAGGTGAAGAAGGCTTCGCCCCGCGTCTCCGCCATGTTCTCGAAGCGTTTCGACACCAACATCGGCGAATTTGGCGTGTTGTGGGACCTGGCCTACAGCCGTCTGCACCAGCAGAGCAGCAACCTGCAGGTCGGCGCCATGTTCGGCCAGTGGGTGCCGACCTCCACGCGTGACGACGATCTTGCCTTTGTTCCCAGCTCGTTCAACTGGAACACCAACAAGAGCCAGCGCGACCGATACGGCTTCTATCAGGCCCTTCAGTGGAAGCCGAGTTCGAACCTGACGCTGACCAACAACGTGTTCTTCTCGCAATATATCGAGGATAGTGAGGGGAACAGCGGTAGCGTGGGTTCTAGCCCGTCCGCGGCGTCCGCCGTTATGCCCGTGGTCGGCAGTCCGGTTGAATATGACGCCAATGGCGCCTTCCGGAAAGGGCGCCTCACGGTCGGTTCCACCGGCAATTCGGTGGATTGGGGGAACACGACCGCGAGCGACAGTTTTCGGGCAGCGAACGGCTCCTGGTTCCCCGCCCAGTATATGATCGATTGCGGCGCCACCTATGGCATTCCCGCGTCGACGATTCAGTGGGACTGGTCGCCGGGCGCCGTTCTGGCGCAATGCGGCCCCGCCGGCACGTTCAACCCGAGCGGCGGGGCGACGGCCTCGCACAGCAAGAACTCCACGCTGGATATTTCGCAGAGCTTCGTCTGGACCCCCGGGGACCGGGTGGCCGTGCGTGGCGCCGCGCAATATGTCAGGTCGCGAGCGACCGGGCAGAACATGTTTGTCGCTCTCAATCAGAGCAATCCGCTGGTCACCTCGATGGACGTCGATCTGACGGGGTCGCTGCCGACTTTGTCTGGCCTGCCCACCGCCGCCCTGCTCGATAGGAATAGCGCGTACCTATCCTCGATGGCCTATCATAAACCCAATAACAAGGGGGAGATGGTGGCCGCCAATCTCGACCTTGAATACCGGGTCAGCGACGATGGATTCCTGCGCAGCATCACTGTCGGCGCTCGAACGGCCAACCGCATCGAGAACGACGACAACGTGGGGACCTACTGGGCGCCGCTGGGTCAATCCTGGCTGCAGAACCCGTGGGGGCCGCATCCGGGGGACCCGACGTATGGGCCGGGGAATATTCAATATCTCACCAACTCGAATGTCCGGCAGTCGGACTATGAAGTCTCCACCTTCTCGAATTTCTTCGGCGGGAAAGCGCCCCTTCCGGCGCAGCTTCTCGTCCCCAGCCGATCGCTCTTGCAGAGCTATGACTGGTATCATTTGCTCAAGACGTATAACGGGCAGCCAAGCGACGACGGGCAGCCCCGGACCGCGGATGAGTTTTGGAAAGAGTATATCGATCAGGGCTTGAACAGGACCGATAGCCGCATCGTCAACAAGGCCGTCTATGTCCAGGCCAAGTTCGCGCATGATGGTATCGGATTCGTTCCGGCGTTCTCGGGCAACATCGGCGTTCGTGTATTCCACGAATCTCTGCGGGCGAGCGGTCTGCTGAGGACGGCAAACAGTGCGGAATTCGCCTTGAGCGAAGCGGACAGCACCGCATACTTCAACGCGGAGCAAGGTCTACCGGGCGCTACATTCCCGACGGTCTATGGATTTATTCCACCTGAAGACGGAGAGGATTTTGTTTATACCCCGCAGAACCGCAGCTATAGTTATACGCGGGTTCTGCCTTCGTTTAACATCAAGTTCGACGTAACCGACAAGTTCATCGTGCGCGGTGCGGCGTCGGTGTCGTCTGCTCCGCCGAATCTCAATGACATTCGTGCGGGCGGTTCGATCGGCCCCAGGCAGCTCGAAAACTCCACCAATAGCCAGGCAAAACCGATTCTCACAGGTGTTGTCGTCAACGGCGGGGGCGCCAATCTGAAGCCGACCATGATCACTAGCGAGGATGTGACGTTCGAATTCTATCCGTCGTCGTCCAGCTTCTTCTATGTCGATGTGTTCGCCAAGCAGATCGAGGATCATCCGCAGTTTTATTCTTTCGTCACCAATAATCTTCCCGTTCCGGTGATCGCCTACACCGGTGCTCCGCCCCCAGCCGGCCAGCCGCGAGTCGGGACGCTGACAAGCTTGGATCTTCCGTGGGTCTATATGCAGAATAGAACCGCGACGAAAAAGGCTCATATCAAGGGCTTCGAGATCGGCGGCCGCAAGTTCTTTGACCAACTGCCGGGAGTGTTTCGCGGCCTGGGTATCGAAGGCAACGTGACCTACATCGACAGCAGCAACCCTGCCCAGCAGGCCAACAACGTGTTGACTCCCCCCCCGCCCGGCGGCCTCCAGGAGGGCCTCAATCCGGACGGCACGGTTCCGCAGACCTACTCCAACCTCCCCTATGCCGGGATGTCGAAGTGGGCCTACAATATCCAGTTGCTGTACAGCTACAAGAAGGTCAATTTCCGTCTGGCGTACAACTGGCGCGACAAGGCGCTGCTGTCGACCAACGTCAATCCGCTGTCCTATGCGACGAGCGGCGGCAATCCCTATATACTCAACACTAGCCCGACCAACTTTGACGACGCCCATTCCTATCCCGTGTACAACATGGTTCCAGCCTACATGGCGGCGGCCGGTTACCTGGATATGGGTTTCGACTATAAGTTGACTGAAAAGGTTTCTGTCTCGTTCAACGCGAACAACCTTCTCGACACCAAATCGAAAACCCTTCAGGAGCCCGTGCCTGGCGCGTTCGCGCCCTACGACCATAACGTCAGCGACCGGCGCTACGAGCTCACCGCGCGGATGCGCTTCTAATGGTCTGAATGGGGAAGGGCGCTTCGTCGAGAAGCGCCCTTCCCCTTTTGAATAGGCCGGTTCATGCCCGGTCGCAGGTCACGGGCGCGGCCGGTTGGCGCGTCTTGACCGATATCCAACCCCCGCATAGGCCTGAAACCCATTCGCTGGGCAGGGTGCCGGGTATGTTCATGGCGAGGCATGTTTATGAACAGCGGCCAGCAACAGGAAATCGTCATTCTGGGCGGTGGCGCGGCGGGGTGGATCGCGGCCGCGCTACTGGCCAAGAAGACGGATCGCCATCGGACGCGCATCACTCTGGTCGAGTCCGAGGAGATCGGCATCATCGGCGTCGGCGAGGCCACGGTGCCGCTGTTGGCGCAATGCAACGCCATGCTCGGCATCGATGAATTCGACTTCATTCGCCGCACCCAGGGCACGTTCAAGCTGGGCATTGAATTCTGCGACTGGGGCGTTGCCGGAAACCGCCATTTCCACGCGTTCAGCGACTATGGCCACCCGGTCGAAGGGGTGTCGACCCACCATTACTGGCTGAGAGTGCGGCAATCCGGCGACGACCATCCGATCGATGACTATTCGTTCGCCTACGCCGTCGCGAAGAACAACAAATTCGCCCCGAGCGATCCGCAGAATTCACGCTATCACCACGCCTATCATTTCGATGCGACGCTGTACGCCCGCTATCTGCGGGACGTGGCGACCGAGCTGGGCGTCCAGCGTATCGAAGGCAAGATGACGCACGTCGATCTGGATGGCGAGTCCGGCAATATCGCCGCCATCCATCTCGCCAATGGCGTCACGGTTCCCGGCGACCTGTTCCTGGATTGCACCGGTTTCGCGTCCGAACTGCTGGGAAAGGCGTTGGGCACGCCGTTTGTCGACTGGTCGCGCTGGCTGCTTTGCAACAGCGCCATGGCCGTGCCGTCGAAACGCACCGGCGCGCCCACGCCGTTCACGCGATCCACCGCGCACGCCGGGGGCTGGCGCTGGACCATTCCGCTGCAGCATCGCAGCGGCAATGGCATGGTCTATAGTTCGGATTTCTGGAGCGACGACGCGGCGCGCGAGGCCTTGCTGGGCGATATCGACGGCGAACCGCTGGCCGAGCCGCGGTTGTTCCGCTTCACCTCCGGCCATCGCAAGCAGTTCTGGAACCGCAATTGCGTGGGCATCGGTTTCGCCTCCAATTTCCTCGAACCCCTGGAATCGACCGGGCTGCAGTTGATCGTCATGGGGGTCTTGAAGCTGCTTCGATACTTCCCCGAACGGACCATCGATCCCGTTCTGCGCAACGAATATAACGAGCTCTCCACCCGCGAGATCGAACGCATCCGCGACTTCATCATCGCGCACTATCACCTGTCGCGCCGTCCCGAGGCCTTGTGGTCGGCGTGCCGCGACATGGAGATACCCGACAGCCTTCGGCACAAGCTGGATGTCTGGAACGCCAGCGGACAAGTCGCCCTGAGCGATTCCGAATCCTATATGGAGCCGAGTTGGGTCGCCATCCTGCTGGGCAACGGCGTCGTTCCGGCGCGCTACAACATATCGGCCGATCTCCATCCGTTGGAGCAGATCCGCACGGGCATGAAACTGCGCCGGGAAGAGATCGTGCGTTCGGCGCAGGCGGTCGTTTCGCACCAGGATTTCATCGATCTTTACTGCAAGGCTCCCCAAGCGGCGCCGGCCACGGCCGCGGGGGCCTGATCGCGCAGGCCGGCCGGGCGGGGCCGGAATCGAATCCACCTTCGCCTTCCAAATGGGGCGCTCCAATCGGCTGTTGTGCGGCCTTCAATCGAGCTTTGACACGGAGACCGCTCCAGGTCATTTGTCTGACTAATGCAATGAGAGCGCTGGCGATGGGCCGCGTCGTGGGGGGAGGGCGGTCATGCAGGTCGCTTTGGCGGCCCAGGCCGCAAGGTCAGGCGCAAGGCGAGCGTCAGCGGGACGGCTCCGGCACAGGCTTCCTGACTGCCCGACGGGAGGTTTCGCATGCCGTCCATGAACCGTCGCCGGTTTCTCGCCGCCTCCAGTCTCGCGACCGCGGCTTCCGCCGTCGCAAGCTCGGCCTCCGCCAGCGCGACGTCGGCGAAGCTGGCCGTCGTCGATCTGCGCGCCGAGAACACCGCCGGACTGCTGGGGACGGCGGTGGCCCGGCCGCGCCTGTCCTGGCGGCTGACCGGCTCCGGGCGCGGCCTGGCGCAGACCGCCTATCGGATCCGGGCCGGCGCGAAGCGGAGCGACGTGGCGGCGGGCCTGGCCGATCTCTGGGACAGCGGCCTGGTCGACTCCGACGCCAGCCTGGACATCCGCTTCGGCGGGCCGGACCTGCGCTCGCAGCAGCGGGTCTGGTGGAGCGTCGAGGTCCATGACAACCACGGGCGCGTCGTCGTGTCCGAGCCCGCCTGGTTCGAGGCCGGCCTCACCGGGCCGGACGACTGGCGCGGCCAGTGGCTGGTGGCCGAGGACCCGTTCGCGGCGGCCGACCGGACCGCCGGCGTCGACTGGGTGTGGGCCGGCGACGTGCTGGACGACAAGCCGCGCGCCTATCGGCTGGATTTCGAGGCCCCGCCGACCTTGGTCCGGGCCGAGGTGCTGGTGACGGCCAAGGACGTGCTCCATGCCGTTTGGGCCAACGGCCAGCCGGTTCCCTGGAGCCTGCCGCTCAATCCCAGCTGGGGCGTCCTGCGGCCGGCGCCGATGGCGGTTCGACCGGGGAGGAACTCGCTTTGCCTGCTGGTCTCGCAGCAGACGGGCGACTTCTTCCCGGTGACGGGCGGGGCGGTGGCCAGCCTGATCCGCCTGCACCTCGCCGATGGCTCGGTCCAGCGGATCGGCAGCGGATCGAATTGGAAGGCGGCGGACAGGCCGCCGACGGACTGGACCGAACCTGATTTCGAGCCGAAGGGGTGGACCGCCGCGCGGGTCGTCAACGACCGCGCCAAAACCTATCCTTTGCCCGCCGAGCCGGCTTTGCAGATGCGCACGACGTTTACGCCGGCCAAGCCCGTCGTCGGCGCGCGGCTGTACGCCACCGCCTTGGGCGCCTACGAGGCGTCGATCAACGGCCGGCTGGTCGGCGAAGCGCGGCTGGCCCCCGAGATCAGCGTCGTCGACGACCATCTCTTCTACCAGGTCCACGACGTCGGCGACCTGATCGTCGACGGCGTCAACAGCCTTTGCGCCCTGGTCGGGGACGGCTTCTACGCCAGCGCCTTCACCTGGCACAACCAGCGCTACAGCCTGGGTCCGCCGCCGCGTCGCCTGATGATGCAGCTGCGCCTGGACTTCGCCGACGGAAGCCACGACTGGGTGTCGACCGGCCCCGACTGGCGCGTGGCGGCCTCGCCGATCCTTCAGTCGGAGATCTATAACGGCGAGGTTTATGACGCCCGGCTGGAGGTCCCCGGGTGGGATCTGCCGGATTTCGACGCCAGCGCCTGGGCCGTGGCCAAGGTCGGCGAGGCGCCTCGCGGTCGCCTGGTTCCCCAGACCAGTCCGCGTCTCAAGGCCCAGATGACCCGCATGGCCGAGAAGATCGCCGAGCCCAGGCCCGGCGTGCATGTGTTCGACTTCGGCCAGAATTTCGCGGGCCATGTCCGCCTGAAGGCGCGCGGCGAGGCGGGGCGGTCGGTCACGCTCAAGTTCGCCGAGTACCTGAAGCCCTCGGGGGAGGTCGACCAGGCCAATCTGCGCGAGGCGCTGGCCCGCGACGTCTATACCTTGCGCGGCGATGCGGCCGGCGAAGTCTATGAGCCGCATTTCACCTATCACGGGTTCCGCTACGTCCAGGTCGAGGGTTATCCGGGAAAGCCCTCGGCGACGGACGTCGTGGGCGTGGTGGTCTTCAGCGACTGCGCGCCGACCGGCGAGATGTCGCTGGACAACGCCCTGCTGCAGCAGGTCTGGCAAAACGCGCTCTGGAGCCAGAGATCGAACTTCTTCGGCGTGCCCACCGACTGTCCGCAGCGCGACGAGCGGATGGGGTGGACGGGGGACATCCAGGTTTTTCTCGACGCGGCCGCGTTCAACATGGACGTCGACGCCTTCATCCGTCGCTACCTGGCCGAGGTCCGCGCCGGCCAAAGCCCAAACGGCGCCTATCCCATCGTGACGCCGGCGCCCCGGTCGTTCGGCGAGACGGTCACGGCCGGCTGGTCGGAGGCCGGCGTGATCCTGCCCTGGACCCTGTGGCGGCGCTACGGCGACACCGCGGTCATCGATGAGAACTGGCCGGCGATGACCCGGTGGATGGACTATCTCGGCTCACGCAATCCGGACTTCATCTGGCGCAACGGCCGGGGTTGCGACCTGGGTGACTGGCTCTCGGTCGACGGGACCTGGGCGGGCGACGAGACGACCCCGCGGGTGCTGTGCGCGACGGCCTATTGGGGCCATTGCGCGCGGATCATGGCCGAGATGGCGACGGCGACCGGCCGGAGGGCCGAGGCGGCGCGGCATCGCGATCTGTTCGGCCGTATCAAAAAAGCCTTCGCCGCCCATCTGATGCGTGGCGACGGCGCGGCCGGCAACGGCAGCCAGACCAGCCAGGTCCTGGCGCTTCACTTCGGCCTCGTGCCGGAGGAACATCGGGCGCGTTCGGCCCAGGTGCTCGCCGACGACATCAGACGGCGGGGCATGAAGCTGTCGACGGGTTTCCTCGGAACCCCGTATCTGCTCGACGTGCTGGCCGACGCCGGTCACGACGACGTGGTCGCGGGCCTGCTGCTGCAGACCGGCTATCCCTCATGGGGCTACATGCCGATCAAGGGCGCCACGACGATGTGGGAGCGGTGGAACGGCGACACCGGCGATCTGGCGATGAACAGCTTCAACCACTACGCCTACGGCGCGGTGTGCGGCTTCTACTACCGGCGCCTGGCCGGCATCGCGCCGGCGAGCCCCGGCTTCCGGAGGATCAGGGTCGATCCGCTGTTCCTGCCGCAGGTCGGCGGCGTCAGGGCGTCATACCGATCCAGCCTCGGCCTGATCTCCACCCAGGTGAGCGGCGACGCGGCCGGCTTGTCCGGCCTCAAGCTCACCGTGCCGCCGAACGCGACGGCCGAGGTCCATCTGCCCGGCGCGCGACGCTGGCGGGAAAGCGGCCGGCCAGTTCAGGGACGGACCGACGTCCGGATTCTCGTCGCGACCGGAGACCGGCTGACCTTGGAGGTCGGGGCCGGCGACTACGCGTTCAGTCGCCAGTAGGTCGCGTAGCGCTCGTGCGCGATACGATGGTAGGGGATCAGGCGAACCGGCCGCTGCTCGGCTGACAGGATGGTGAACTCCAGCGGGCGATCCCCGGCGCGCACGCCGTCCGCGATCGTCTCGGGATCGCCGGCCAGGGTCGGCGGGGTAAAGGGCGTGTCGTTGTATTGCCCGTACTTGCGTTCGTTGACGACGATGTCGGCCCCCGGCGACAATCCTTCGCGTCCCAAGGCGCCCGCGAGCACCAGCGGCCCATAGGTGAAGGCGACGATGTCGGGCGCGGCCGGCGCGCTCTGCACGCCCACCTCCATCGTGAGGCGCAGTTCCACTTCGTCGCCGGTTCGCCAGGTGCGGGCAAGCTGGATATAGCCGCCCGGATCGGTCGACCGCAGCGCTTCGGCGCCGTTGACCAGGACGACGGCCTCCCGGCTCCAATGGGGATGGCGCAGCTTCAGCGTGGCGTCCGTCGGCCGCTGCAGCGTCCACCGCAGCTTCGTCGTCGGCGTTTCGGGGAAGGTCGTGGTCTGGGTGAGCACCGCCCCTTTTTCCTTCCACCTGACCGAGGAGGGCGCAAAGAGGTTCACATATATCGAAGCGTCGTCATGGAAGTAGATCGAGTCGCGATACTTGACGTGGTTCTCCATGCCCGTGCCGGTGCAGCACCAGAACGAGTCCTCGGGCGTGTGGTAGAGCTTCATGTAGCCCGGGCGCGCCCCCTGGAAGTAGGTCACCATGCCGGTGTCCGGATCCTGCGAGGCGAGGATGCCGTTGTACAGCGTCCGCTCGTAATAGTCGGCATAGGCCGCTTGCGGGTCGTGCAGGAACATGGCGCGGGTGAGCTTGAGCATGTTGTGCTGGCAGCATGTCTCCGAGCCCTTGGCCGAGAAGACGTGCTCGGCGAAGTTGGCCATCGGGAAGAAATGCTCGTTGTCGCCATGGCCGCCTGTGGCGAAGGAGCGCGTGAGCGCCACTGTCTTCCAGAAGAAGATCGACGCGTCCCGGTATTCGGGCTTCCCCGTGATTTCCCAGACGCGCTGGAAGCCGACGATCTTCGGCAACTGGGTGTTGGCGTGCAGGCCGTCGAGATGGTCACGGCCGGCGGCGAGGGGCGTCATGATCGCCTTCTGCGAGAAGCGTTCCGCCATCTGACGGTAATCGGCGTTGCCGGTCATCGCGTAGAGGTCCGCGAAGACCTCGTTCATGCCGCCGTGCTCCGTTTCGAGCATGGTTTCGAACTGCGCGTCGCTCAGGGGGCGGGTCGCCACCACCGCCCAATCGGCGAATCTCAGCAGCACGGCGCGCGCCGTGTCGCTGTCGGTCAGGACCACGGCGTCGCGCAGACCGGCATACACCTTGTGCAGCGTGTACCAGGGCACCCCGGTGATCTTCTCGCCGCGCAGATGCGCCGTGACCAGGGCCGGTCCGTCCGGGAAGGCGCAGACCAGCCCCGTGTTCGCCGCCTTCTGGCACTCGGCCAGTTCGCGGGCGATGTATTCGGTCCTGGCCTTGAACCTTTGGTCGCCGGTCGAGCGGTAGGTGAGGGAGCACGCGGACAGATAGTGTCCGAGCGTGTGGCCATGGCAGTTGATCTGGGCCCAGGTGGGCTCCGACTCCCAGCCGCCATAGACCGGCGCCTTGGGCTTGAGTCCCGCATTGACCCGGAAATTGTGCAGCATGCGATCGGGCTGCAGCGCGAGCAGATAGGCCTCGGTCTTGCGCTGCGCATGCAGGAACGGGCCGTCATCCAGGGTCACGTCCGCCAGATCGAAGGGCCGCAGCCTCGCCGTCGGTTGCCCTGTCGTCCGCGCCGAAGCCGCCCCGGCCCCGAAGACCGGGAAACTCGCCATCAGCGCGCCCGTCCCGGCGCCCGCCAGGAAAGCTCGGCGCGAGCGGCCCACGCGGCGTTCGTCGGTCATCGTTAAACCCCTAATGCTCATGTTCGTATTGTCTGAGTTATGATAGTGCAGCCTGGTTACGAGACGAAGCGCCTAAGTGCGCCTGGCGATCGTCGTGGACGAGCGCCTGCCCGTTCCTGAGCGATCGTGGCGACCCGCGGGGCGGTCGCCGCCTCTTCGTGCCAGGATATTTTCATTAGCACCACGAGCTTTCACTTGTAAATTTCGAAGGGGCAGATTCGGGGGCGGGGCCTCTGTGTGATCCGTTCACGGAGCTTCCGCGACCAGGCTTCGGGCGCCGATCAGGCCTGCTGGGCCAGGGCCTTGCCGATGGATCGGCGGACGCCGTCGTCGCCGCGCGGCTGAGACGGCCTGGTCGCCAAGGCGCGTCCGCCGGTCGCCGAAAAAAGATGAAGCGGGGTGAGGTCTTTCGGATTCTCGGACTCTAGCCCTACGGTATTCCCCGTCTGGAGGATTCATGACGTCCGATCCTCTCAAGGCGCCATCGCCATCGGCGGCGCTGGATCTGTTGGCCTATGAACCCGGTCTGCGGCGCTATTTCCGGCGTCGCGCGCCGGGAGGGCAGGTCGACGACCTGGTGCAGGAGGTCTTCGCGCGCTTGCTAAACCTGCGCGATCCGGCGGCGGTGCAGGATCTGGAGCGGTACATCTTCGTCGTGGCCGCCAGCGTCCTGTCGCGCCAGCATCGACGGAGCCCGCCCTGGCAGGCGATCGACGATCTCGAAGCCTTCGCGGCGCGCGACGAGGTGACTCCCGAACGCTCACTGATCGGCAAACAGGGCGTCGAGGCCATGCTTTCGGTTCTCGACGATCTGCCAGCCCGCACGCGCCACGTCTTTCTGCTGCACCGCTTCGAGGAAATGACCTACCAGCGCATCGCGAGGGAGCTGGGCGTTTCGGTCAGCGCGGTCGAGAAGCACATGATGGCGGCCCTGAAGGCCTTGTTCCTTCGTGAAGGGCGCGATCGATGAACGCGGTCCTGCAAGATCGAGCCGGTGAGATCGCCCAGTGGTTCGCCCGCCGTCGCGCCGGCCCCCTCACGCCCGACGACCAGATGGCGTTCCAGACCTGGCTGGATGCGGACCCGGCTAACCGCGAGGCGTTCGAGGCGGCCGCGTACCTGTGGGGCGACCTCGACGGCCTGAGGGCCGATCCGCGCCTGATGCGCCTGCGCGAAGAGGCCAGGGGCGCCCTCGGCCGACGCCGGACGCGCCGCGTGATCGGGGCGATCGCCGCCTGTGTCGCGCTGGCCGTGGGCGGCGTGGCGGCCTGGCAGGGCGCGCGCTACCTGTCCGGCCTGGTCGCGCCTCAGCCGACCCGCTATGCGACGCGGGTGGGCCAGACGATGAGCGTCAGCTTGCCGGACGGCAGCCTGGCCGTGCTGGACACCAATTCCGAACTGCGGGCCTGGGCGCCGGGCAAGACGCGACGGCTCGAACTGGTCCGGGGGCGGGCCTTCTTCAAGGTGGCCAAGGATGGCCTCCATCCATTCGTCGTGCGGGCCGGCGACCACAGCGTGACGGCGCTGGGCACCCAGTTCGACGTCGATCTGCGTCCCGCCAGCTTCAAGGTCGTGCTTTCGGAAGGGCGGGTGCGGGTCAAGTCCGACCGTCCGATGGCCGGCGCGGCCAGCGCGGTCGACATGAACGCCGGCTACCAGCTGGTCGCCCGCGACGGCGGCGACTGGAATCTTTCGCGCGCCGACACCCGCGGCGCCGAGGGCTGGGTTTCAGGCCGCCTGGTGTTCGACGACGCGCCGCTGGGCGTGATCGCCGCCGAACTCGGCCGCTATTCCACCACGCCGATCACGGTGGCGCCCGAGGTGGCCGGCCAACGGATGAGCGCGGTGTTGCCGGCCAAGGATCCGGAAGCCTTCATCGCCTCGGCCGAAGCCCTGGGTCTGGCGCGTCGCGCGCCGGGCGCGGGCTACGCTCTGACGGCGCCTTGAGGAGAGGCTTGAACTTTTTTTGCTTCCGCCGCTGAGGTGTTTCGTCAGGGGCGGCTCTAACCCTGAAACGGCAGCGAACATGCCGTGGGGAGGAGCAGGACAATGACGCACCACGCGAGGGGCGGCCTGACGCCGTGGCTGATGGGAGGCGCCGCCCTGGCGCTGATCGCGACCGCGGCGCACGGCGAGGAACGCAGCTACCACATCAAGGCCCAGGACCTGGGCCGGGCGCTCAAGGAGTTCGGGTTGCAGAGCGGCCGTCCGATCTCGTTCACCGAGGACCGCGTGCGAGGCCTGCGGTCCAGCGCGGTGGTCGGCGTCTATGACGACGAGGCGGCGCTGCGCCGCCTGCTGCAGGGCGCCAACCTGACCTTCGTGCGCGCCCAGAACGGCTTCGCCGTCGTACGAGCCGACGCGCCCGGAGTGATCCGGGTGGCCGGCCAGAGCGTCGCCGCGCCGGCCTCGGCGCCCGCCCAGGTTCGGGCCGAGGCCGCGGCCGAACCGATCGCGGTGGAAGAAGTCGTCGTCACCGCCCAGCGTCGCGCCGAGACGGTGCAGTCCGTGCCGCTGGCCGTGTCGGCCGCGACGGGCGAAGCCCTCGCCAAGCAGGGCATAAAGAACATTGTCGACCTGTCGGCCCAGGCCCCCAGCCTGCAGATCAGCAACGGCGGCGGCGGCAACGCCCAGGTGTTCATGCGCGGCGTGGGCAGCACCAACACCACCGTGGTCGGCGACCCGGCCGTGGCCGTGCATGTCGACGGCATCTACGTCTCGCGCGCCAACGCGATCAGCGGGGCGTTCTACGACCTGGACCGTGTCGAGGTCGTGCGCGGTCCGCAGGGCACGCTGTACGGCCGCAACGCCACGGCCGGGGCGATCAACATCATCACCAACGCGCCCAAGCACGACTACCAGGGCGCGCTCGACGTCGAGGTGGGCAACTACGCCGCCCTGACCACCTCGGGCATGGTCAACCTGCCGCTGGGCGAGGCCCTGGCCGTGCGCGCGGCCTTCCAGACCAGTCGCCACGACGGCTACCTGAAGGCGGTGAACAAGGGGCCGGGCACGGGCGGCAACGACCGCAACGACCAGGACGACACCGCGTACCGCCTGTCGGCGCTCTACCAGCCCAACGAGAAGCTGAAGGTGCTGTTGCGCGGCGACTACCTGCATCGCGGCGGAGCCGGCTTCGTCGACGTGGCCTACCCGCTGGAAACCGGCGACCCCTACGCGGCCAACGCCAGGGTCAACACCTCGCAGGACAACACGTTCAGGAACGTCACGCTCGAAGCCAGCTACGACTTCGACTGGGCGACCCTGACCTACCTGGCCGGACATCGCGACGTCGACGTCAATACGGTCACCGAGAACATGGCGTCGGACAACCACCGTCCGACCTATCAGTCGCAGGACAACTGGAGCGAATCCCAGGAACTGCGCCTGGGCGCGGACAGCGGCAGGCTCAAGTGGGTGGCCGGCCTCTATTCCTTCATGGAGAAGAGCGCGACCGACACCCGCATCCTGCAGGCCAACGGCAACTACCTGGCGTTCTTCCAGCCGTACATCTTCTCGCGTTCGGCGGCGGCCTTCGGTCAGGCGACCTATTCGGTGACCGACCAACTGCGGATCACCGCCGGCGCGCGCTACACCCACGACCACAAGGGGCGCAGCGGCAACACCTTCCTGCTGAGACCCGACTTCTCGATCCTGTCCCTGGTCGTGCGCAACCTGTCGGACGAGACCTGGAACGCCACGAACTGGAAGCTGGGCGTCGACTACGACATCAGCCCGACCTCGATGCTCTACGCCCAGGCCTCGACCGGCTACAAGGCCGGCGGCTATTTCGACGGCCTGCCGCCGAACGCCTACGCGCCCGAGCACATCACCGCCTACGAGGTCGGTTCCAAGAACCGGTTCTTCGATCGGCGCCTGCGGCTGAACGTGGCCGGGTTCTACAATGCCTACCGGGACCTGCAGGTCTCGGCGGTCGAGAACATCGCCGGCCAGAACGCCCTGGTCACCCGCAACGCCGGCAAGGCGGTGATCTACGGCGTCGAGGTCGAGAGCGACTTCAAGCTCACCCGCGCGGATTCCGTCGATCTGACCCTGTCCTGGCTGCACGGTCGCTACGACACCTTCACCCTGCCGCTGGGCGACCCGTTCGTGAACAACGCGGCCAACGCGACGACGTCGCACTGCTACACGGCCGACTACACCAAACCCTCGCCGCGGGCGGGTGATTTCTCGGGTTGCCACATGGCGCGAACGCCTGACTGGAGCATCACCGTCGGCTACGCCCACACCTTCGAGCTCGCCAATGGCGCGAACCTGACTGGACGGATCCAGAGCCACTACGAAAGCGCCAAGGACCTGGAGTTCCACGGGTTCGCCGCCAACCGCCAGGGCGCCTTCACCAAGACCGATCTGAGCCTGACCTACGCCAGCGAGAACGGTCGCTGGTCGCTGATGGCCTATGTGCGCAACCTTGAGGACGAGGCGGTGAAGACCAATTCGAACTCCAACGCCACGACCGGGGTCTCGACCAACGGCACGGCCTTCTACGCCCCGCCGCGCCTCTACGGCATGCGGCTGTCGGCGAAGTTCAACTGACGGGGAGGGCGCCCGTCCTTGGACGGGCGCCTCGACCGCCTTCCAGATTTCGAGGCGTATATGAGCAAGAGATGGCTGATCGGCGTCGCGGCGCTGGCGCTGGCCGGACCGGTCCAGGCGGGCGAGGTGAGCGGCAAGGTCACCGGACCCGGCGGCGCGCCGGTGGCCGGCGCCCGGGTGGTGATCAACGACCTGCTGCGCGGGGACGCCACCGAACGCGACGGCGCCTTCGATCTGCCGCGCCTGCCGGGCGGCGAGTACGAGGTCTCGGTCACGGCCCTGGGCCTGGCCAGCCAGACCCGGCGGGTCAGCGTGCCCCAGGACGGCGTGGCGCGGCTGGACGTCCAACTGGCGCCGAACACGGCCCTGGCCAGGGAAGCGGCCCTGAACGCCGAGCCCGCGCCCGAGCACCTGGCCCAGAAGCAGGCCTATCTGAACGCCATCAAGCCGACCGCCGCGCGCAAGCCCAACATCGTGGTGCTGTTGTTCGACGACCTGGGCTACGGCGACCTGTCGTCCTACGGCAACCAGCTGATCAAGACGCCCAACATCGACGCCCTGGCGACCAGGGGCGTGAAGCTGACCCAGTTCTATTCGGGCTCGCCGGTGTGCACGCCCTCGCGGGCGGCGCTGCTGACCGGCCGCTATCCGACCCGCTCGCGGTCGGCCAACCACGTGTTCTTCCCCAGCGACAATCCGATGGCCCAGATCCGGCGTTCGGCCGGCTACGCCAACGCCATCCCCGCCGACGAGATCCTGCTGCCGGAGGTGCTGTCGCGCGCCGGCTATCGCACCGGCGCCTTCGGCAAGTGGCACCTGGGCGACACGGCGGGGCATCGTCCGACCGACCTGGGCTTCCAGACCTATTTCGGGGTCCTCTACAGCAACGACATGAGCCCGTTGTCGATCTATCGCGGGAACAGCGTCGACACGCCGCCGGACAAGACCGACCAGCGCACCCTGACCGAACGGTTCACCGACGAGGCGATCGGCTTCATGCGCGCCAGCGCCGGCCAGCCGTTCTTCGCCTATGTGCCCTTCACCGCGCCGCACCTGCCGCACTATCCCAACCCCAAGCATCAGGGGGTGTCGGAGGGCGGGACCTATGGCGACGTGGTCGAGGACCTGGACGACAATGTCGGCCGGATCCTGCGCGCCCTGGACGAACTGAAGATCGCCGACGACACCATCGTCATCGTCACCAGCGACAATGGCGGCGACCAGGCCGGCAGCGTCGGCGCCCTGCGCGGCCGCAAGGGCGAGACCTTCGAGGGCGGCATGCGCGTGCCGTGCTTCGTGGTCTGGCCGGGGCGCGCCAGGCCGGGCGCCGTCAGCGACGCCATGGCGATGAACATCGACCTCTTTCCGACCTTGCTGGCGGCCTTGGGCGTTCCGCTGCCGAAGGACCGCGCGATCGACGGTCGCGACATGGCCGGCCTGCTGTCGGGCGGCGCCTCGCCCCATGACTACCTCTACTATGTCACCGCCTTTTCGGGCGAGTTCCAGGCGGTCCGGGACACCCAGTTCAAGTACCGCGAGATGCTGTCGGAGAAGTGGCCGCTGGCCCCGGCCGGGACGCCCCTGCCGCACGGCGCGGGACCGGCGCTCTATCGCATCACCGGCGATAACGAATCCCACGACGTCAGCGCCAAACACCCCGACGAGGCCAGGCGCCTGTCCGAGCGCCTGGCCGCCTTCCGCGCCGAGGCGCAGGCCAATCCACGCGGCTGGACCGCCCAGGAGACGCAGCCATGAAATCCCTGCTTTCGATCTTGCGCGCGGTTGGCGTGATGCTGCTGGCCGCCGCCTGGGCGGGCGTCGCCCGCGCCGAACCGCCGCCACCCACGCGGCCGAACATCGTCTTCGTGCTGGTCGACGACCTGCGCTACGACGCCCTGGGGTTCCTGACGCCGGGCCTGCGCACGCCCAACATCGATTTCCTGGCCCGCAACGGCGTCTACTTCCCCAATGCGGTGGTGACCTCGTCGCTCTGCTCGCCCAGCCGCGCGACCATCCTGACGGGGATGACCGCCCGCAACCACGGGGTCGTCGACAACAACAACTCGTCCGAGGTCGGCCTGACCTTCTTTCCCAGGTACCTCCAGGACGCGGGCTACCAGACCGCCTTCATCGGCAAGTGGCACATGGGCGACGCCAGCGACGGACCGCGGCCGGGCTTCAACCGGTGGATCAGCTTCCTGGGGCAGGGGAACTACTTGCCGACCGACGGCCTGACGCCCCAGCAGGTCGCGGCGGGTCAGCGCAACCTGCTCAATGTCGATGGCCGGCGCGTGGCCCAGAAGGGCTACATCACCGACGAGCTGAGCGACTACGCCCTGGATTGGCTGGAACAGGGCCGCGACAGGTCCAAGCCGTTCTTCCTCTATCTTTCGCACAAGGCCGTGCACTCCGACGTCAAGGCGCCCGAGCGCTACGCCGACCAATACAGGGATCTTGACATCAAGCTGCCGGCCAGCATGGCCGACACGCCCGAGAACAATCGCGGCAAGCCGATGTGGGTGCGCAACCAGCGCAACAGCTGGCACGGCGTCGACTTCTTCTACAACCAGGATCGGCCGCTGAAGGACTATATGCGCGAGTACTATCGCGGCCTCAGCCCCGTGGACGACAGCGTCGGGCGCATCCTGAAGTACCTGCGTGACAACCACCTGGAGGAGAACACGATCATCGTGTTCTTCAGCGACAACGGCTTCCAGTTCGGCGAGCACGGCCTGATCGACAAGCGCGACGCCTACGAGGCCTCGATCCGCGTGCCGATGGTCGCCTACGCCCCGGGCCGGTTCCCCAAGGGCGCGGTGATCCAGAGCCGCGTGCGCAATCTCGACCTGGCCCCGACCTTCCTGGACGCGGCCGGCGCGCCACGGCCGGCGCAGTTCGAGGGCAAGAGCGTGCTTCCCCTGGCCACGGGCAAGGTCAAGCCCGAGGATTGGAAGGCGGACGACTTCATCTACGAGTATTATTGGGAGTGGACCTTCCCCCAGACCCCGACCACCTTCGCCATCGAGCGCGGCCGGATGAAGTACATCCAGTACCATGGCGTCTGGGACCTGGATGAGCTGTATGACCTGGCCAAGGATCCGGACGAGATGAACAACCTCATCGACGACCCGGCCTATCTCCAGACCAAGGTCGAGCTGCGCAAGGCGCTGTTTCAGCAGCTGTCCAACGCCAAGGGCCAGAGGGTGGTGCCGTTCACCGAGCGCACCAGCCAGGGGCAGGTGTTCCGCAGCCTGGCCGGCGCCAAAGCCGCCGAGTTCCCGGAGACCTGGCTGCGGCCGGCCAATCCGGTCGACCGCTTCAACGGACTGTTCCCCGACTCGCCAGCCAAGCTCGAGGCCGAGCGCAAGGGCGAGCCCTACTTTCCGCGCCACTAGCCGCGCCGCCGGGAGATTGCGATGGGCCAGGTCGTGGCGATGGACGAGACACGAACGGCGGGCATGGTCCGGATCGACGGCGCGACCTTCGCCATGGGCTCGACGCGCTTCTATCCGGAAGAGGCGCCGGTCCGGCGGGTGCGCGTGGACGGGTTCTGGATCGACGCGACGCCGGTGACCAATCGCCAGTTCGCCGCGTTCGTCCGGGCCACCGGCCACGTCACCGACGCCGAGATCGCGCCCGATCCGCGCGACTATCCGGGCATGCCGCCCGAGATGGCCAGGGCCGGCTCGCTGGTCTTCCAGCCGCCGAAGGGGCCGGTCTCGTTGGACGCGCCGCTGTCGTGGTGGTCCTTCACCTTCGGCGCCCACTGGCGAAAGCCCTACGGCAAGGGCAGTTCGGTCCTTGGCCTGCAGGACCACCCGGTGGTGCACGTCTCGCACCGCGACGCCGAGGCCTACGCCCTGTGGGCGGGCAAGGCGCTGCCGAGCGAGGCCGAGTGGGAACTGGCCGCGCGGGGCGGCCTGGACGGGGCCGAGTTCGCCTGGGGCGACGAGCTAGCCCCCGGCGGCAAGATGATGTGCAACTATTGGCAGGGCGCGTTTCCGGCGCGGAACCTGCGCCTGGACGGTTTCGAGCGGACCTCGCCGGTGAAGCGCTTCCCGGCCAACGGCTACGGCGTCCACGACATGATCGGCAATGTCTGGGAGTGGACCTCGGACTGGTGGTCGCTGCCGAGCCCCAAGGCGCCCGGCTGCTGTCCGCCCGTCAATCCGCGCGGCGGGACGCCGGAAGCCAGCCTCGATCCCGCCCAGCCGCAGGCGCCCCAGCCGCGCAAGGTTCTGAAGGGCGGCTCGCACCTGTGCGCCGAGAATTACTGCCAGCGCTACCGACCCGCCGCGCGCATCCCGCAGACGGTCGAGAGCGCCACCAGCCATATCGGCTTCCGCTGTGTCGTGCGAGATCCCGCGCCGACCTGAGACCTTCCGTGTCGAGGTTCGATCGAACTCCGACCCTCGGGGCCCCCTTTGCCCGAGGGTCGTTTTTTGTGGGAAATGCCGAGCCCGTTTGAGCGCGTCCGCGCCGCAACCCGTGGCCCAGATACGAAGAATCCGGCCGAAGGGCCGGATTCTTCTCAAAAACCAGAGGTGGCTCCCCTTTGTGCAGGCATATCGAACTTTGTGCCGAGCGCCCAATCGAGAGCTGGGGGTGTTGTTCGAGCGGATTCGCCTATTTGATGAAAGCCGATCTCCCGCCCAAGATTCCCCGGTCGTCTTAACATGGCGCAGGTTCGCCGAAACCGGCTGGGCGGGGGAGCGGCGTCAGACCGACCCCTCGTGCAGCTTAGACCGTCCTACTCGATCGGCAGTAACCCACGTGGCTCTAGCGTATCGGGCGACCTAGCGCACCACGGTGCTGCAAACGTGAAGACGCCCGCCTCTTGCGACGCGGACATGCCCTCTAGCCTAGCTGGCTAGATCAGCATCGCCTCTATCGGAAAACCAAGCTGGCGGGCGTGCGCGATGAAGGCGAGCCGGCGCAGCCCAAAGGGCGGCCCTGTTATTCAAGGCCGCCCGGTCGATCCTAGAAGCGTTTGCGGAGGGAGAAACCGACCGTGCGCGGATTGATGCTCACGACCTGCTGCCTGTTGTTGAGCGCGGAGGTGACGCTCATCAAGCCGACTTCGTTGGCGACGTTGTTGAGGAACAGATAGGCCCCCCAGTCGGTCCCTTCGACGCCGCCACGCAGGTTGGCGTAGCCGTAGTCGCCCTGCTTCTCGTAGTAGACATAGGTGGGGCGGAACTGCGAAGCGGACTCGCCGACATAGGCGTAGTCGGCGCGGAGCAGGCCGTTCAGGCTGTCCGTCAACGGCCAGCTGTATTCGATCGCCGCCGAACCGCTGAAGTCGGCCACGTTCGGGAACTCGTCGCCGCGCAGGCCGGTCGATCCGGTGATCAGGATCGTGGAATTGGCCTGGTCCTCGGTCAGCTTGGCGTCAACGAAGGCCGCCGTCGCGCTCAGGGTCAGGCCGGGGATCGGGCGGGCGACCGCTTCCAGTTCAACGCCCTTGATCCGCGCCTTGCCGGCGTTGGTCAGGTAGCTGAACGCGCCGTTGGCGCTGGTGGCCGAGATCTGCATGTTGTTCCAGTCGATCTGGTACGCAGCGGCGTTCAGGGTCAGGCGGTGATCGAACCATTGGCTCTTCACGCCGGCTTCGTAGTTCCACAGGCTGTCGGGCGCGTAGGCCAGCAGGGCCGACGCCAGGCCCGGCACGTTGTTGGCGCCGCCCGGACGGAAACCCTTGGCCGCCAGGCCGTAGACCATGATGTCGGACGTGACCTGGTAGCTGACGTTGAACTTGCTGACCCAGCCGCTGGCGCTGGCGTCGACCTGGGCGGCTGGACCGACATAGGACTGGGTGATGAAGTTGCTGATCAGCACCTGACCCGAGACGGTCTTGTCGTAGTCGAAGCGCCGTGCGCCGACGGTCAGGCTCAGCTTCTCGATCGGCTTGTAGGTCACTTCGCCGAAGAAGGCGGTTTGCTTGGTGTCGGTGCCCACGTGGCGCCAGGCGGTCAGGTCGCTAGGGTTGATGACGCCGGTCGCAGCGTTGGCCTTGGCCACCTGGCTCTCGATGTAGTCGGAGCGGTCCTCGTAGTAGACGCCGGCCGTCCAATCGATCTTGTCCTCGAACAGCGAACCGTTGGCCCGCAGTTCGTGGTTCCACGAGGTCAGGCCCATCGGCTGGTATAGCGCGCCTGGCGTGCGGCTGTCCGCATAGGCGGTGTATTGCGTCATCTGGGCGGGGGTGCAGGCCGGATTGGTGCTCCCCGCGGCGGCCGGGCCGCCGGCGATGTAGTTGCGGCACGAGGTGGCGTTGGCGCGGTTGGCCGAGAGGGTGGGGCTGTAGTCGGAGTTCCGCAGCAGCGTCCATTTGTAGTAGGAAGAGGTGCCCGTCAGGGTGGCGAAGCCCAAATCCCACTTGGCCGTGACGTTGTAGACGCGCAGGTTGTCGTCGGTCGGCGCGATCGTGCGGGCGTTGGTCGAGTAGTCCTTGGCGCCCAGGGCTGGATACCAGCTGTTCTGGCCGTCCAGGGTGGTCTTCTGGAACAGGCCCGAGGCGTTGATCGTCAGGTTGTCGGTGGGCGTGAAGCCCAGCATCAGGCGGCCGCCGGTCGAGTGCTGGTCGTTGATGTCCTTCTTGTTCAGCAGGACGTCGTCGACATAGCCGCCCTGCTCGGCCTCATACAGCACCAGGCGGGCGGCCAGCTTGTTCTCGATCAGCGGCACATTGACCATGCCCTTGACCGAATAGCCCGTGCCGCCGTCCTTCTGGGCGGTGCCCTGGGCCTCGATCGCGCCCGAATACTGGGTGCTGTCGGGCTTGTTGAGGATGACGCGCAGCGTGCCGCCCATCGAGCCCGAGCCGTACAGCGTGCCCTGCGGGCCGCGCAGGACTTCCACGCGTTCGACGTCGAACAGGTTGACGTCGGCGCTGGTCGAGCTGGCGTCGGCGGTGGTGCCGGCCGGGCCGGTCAGCGGGGTTTCGTCATAGTAGAGACCGACGGTCGCCTCGCCGGCGCTGCGCACGCCGCGCAGGGTCAGGCGGCGGTTGGTCGGCGAGTTGCCTTCGACCTGCAGGTTCGGAACGGTGCGGAAATAGTCCTGGATTCCCGAGGCGCCCAAGGCCTGCAGCGACTTCTCGGTGACGGCGCTGATGCTGATGGGTGTGGTCTGGATGGTGGTCGAGCGCTTCAGGGCGGTGACGACCACTTCCTCGATCGTGCTGTTGTCGGCCGGCTGCGGCGCGGCCTCCTGCGCGAGTGCCGCATGCGCGCCCAAGGCGGTGAGCGCGGTCGCGCCCAGGGCCAGGGCCTTCAGGCCTCGAAACTGCTGTCTCATGATTATCCCCTCGTTTTTCCGACCGCCGCCGACGACGGTCCGAAAGGTCAGACGTGAGGGAGGGGGACGTCCTCATCGGCGCGCGAAAAAATGGGTGAACGCCGTTAGAAGCCGCGTTCCAGCGTCAGGCGCACCGAGCGGGGCGGAATGCCGTAGTAGTCGATGGGCCCGGAGGTGTTGCGCTGGGCCGAGGCGCGGCCGGCGCGATCCAGCAGGTTGTCGATCGCCAGCTCGCCGCGCCACGAAGCGTGTTCAAGGCCGAAGCTGACGCCGAACGTCGCGTAGCCGCCCATCTTCAGATAGTCGGGGTTTCCAGGACTGAACGCCGATCGCGAGGTCCCTGTATAGGCCGCGTCCAGGCGAAGACGGCCTTCCAGCTGGTTCGTCAACGACCATCGCCGCTCCAGCGAGCCGGCGGTCGCGAACCGCGGCACGATCGGCAGCCGGTCGCCCTCGAGGCCCAGGCCGATGGCGGTGTTGGTGATCTGGTCGGCTGTCAGGCGTGCGTCGGTGAAGGTGACGCTGGCGGCGGCGTCCCAGTCCCAAAGCGACCGCGCCGCGAACTCGGCCTCGACCCCCCGGATGCGGCTGGCGCCGATATTGGTCAGGAACGAGAAGGCGCGGTTCTGGGTCTGGGCGCTGTACTGCATGTCGCGCCAGTCGATCTGGTAGACGGCCAGGTTCGCCGTGAAGCGGTGGTCGGCCGACTGGCTCTTCAGGCCCGCCTCGTAGTTGGTGAGCCGATCGGACCGGTACGGCGCCAGGGTGTCGGCCAGGCCGGGCACGACATTGACCCCGCCGGGGCGAAAGCCCTGCGAGACCTGGACATAGCCCAGGACGTCCGCCGTGAACTGCTGGCTGGCCAGGGCCTTGAGGCTCCAGCCCTGCTCGGGGGTCCGCGCGTCGATCGCATAGTCGGCCCAGGTGCCGGACACGACGTTGGGGATCTGCACCTCGCCCCGGTCACGCTTGACGTAGCTGAAGCGCCGGGCGCCGAGGGTGAGGCGGGTTTCCGGAGCCGGATCATAGGAAATCTCGCCAAAGACCGCGCTCTGGCTGAGATGGTTGTCGATGCTGCGCCGGCCGATCAGCACCACCGGCTGCTGTGGCGCGCCGGTCAGCGGGTCGATATGCGGGACCTGGCTGTCGATGTGGTCGTCGCGGACCTCATTGTAGACGCCGACGGTCCAACTGATCGGACTATCGCGAACCGACGAGGCCCGGACTTCCTGGATCGAGGAGGTCAATCGGGCGGGCTGGTAGAGGATCGCCGGATAGAGGCTGTCCACGTAGCTGGCGTAGCCTTGCATCTGGCCGCCGTCGCAGGCGCCGCTCAGCGCGTAGTAGCGCGCGCAGCCCGAGGCGCTGTCGCGTTCGCCCAGCAGCACGCCGCTGTAGTCGGACCGCCGGGTCAGCCGCCATCGGTACCAGGACGCCGTGGCGGTGACCTCGATGTCGTCGCCCCGCCAGTGAAGGCTGGTGTTGGCCAGGTCGATCTGGCCGTCGAAGGGGGCCCGCGCGGCATGGCGGGTGCGCCAGGGGCCGGCGACGTCGTGCCAGGCCGAGATGTCGTCGCGGTGCGTGGTCTGGGTGGTGGCCGACAGCAGCACCGAAAGCCGTTCGTCCGGCCGCCATTGCAAGCCCAGGCGCGCGCCCTTCACTTCCGTGGAATCGACGTCTGACAGACCCAGGCGGACGTTGTCGATCGAGCCGGGCGTGTCGAGACCATAGACCGTCAGGCGGGCGGCCAGCTCGCCTGACACGATCACTGGATTGACCGCCGCGCTCACCCCGCCCGCCTGGTCGCCATGACGCAGGCTGGTGGCGCTGGCGCTGACGAAGCCGCCCGTGTCGTCCAGGTCGGGGCGCCGGAACAGCACGCGCAGTGCGCCGCCCATGGAGCCGGAGCCGTAAAGCGTGCCTTGCGGTCCGCGCAGCAGTTCAATCCGGTCGACGTCCACCAGGGCCAGCTCCGGCGTCATGACGCCGGGGTCGGCGGTCGTGCCCACCGGACCGGTCATCGGCGTCTCGTCGTAATAGAGGCCCGTCGTGGCTTCGCCGGCCCCGTAGACGCCGCGTAACACCAGCCGTCGGCCGAACGAGGTCGAGATCAGCTTCAGCCCGGGAAGCAGGGGCGCGGCCCGCTCCAGATCGACCATACCCAGGCGTGACAGGGTCTCGCCGGTCAGCACGGTCATGCTGAGCGGCGTCTTCTGCATTTCGCTGTCGCGTTTGAGCGCGGTGACCACCACCGGCTCCAGTGGATCGTTGCTGTCGGGCTGGCTGCCTGGCGTCGTTGTCGCCGGATGCGGCGCGGGGGGAGCGACCGGGATCGGCTGGATCAGGAAGCTGCGCCCTTCGAGCCGCACCATCAGCCCCGACCCCTCCAGCAGTCGCGCCAGGGCGTCCTCGGGGGAGAAGACACCCCTCAGCGGCGGACCGCGGCGACCGGCGGTCAGGCGCGGCGAAAACAAGATCTCGCGGTTGCTCTGCAGAGCCAGCTGGTTGAGCGCCTGGCTGAGCGGTTGGGCGGGGATGTCGAAGCGCGACGCCGCCTCGGCTCCGGCGGCCTGGGCGTAAGGCGGCGCCAGAAGGGCCGCCGGGCTCGCGGCGCAGGCCATGGCCGCGACGCGAAGTCGCCTTGACGCTCCCGACCCCCACACGACGACTCTTGCACCCCTCGTCCGACAGTACGCCAACCGCGCCCCCAGAGGGCGCGGACCATGCTCCAGTCCACCCCAAACTGTGTTGCGACCGCCAATTTACGCTCCGCAACATCGCCTCTTGCACACCCTTTAGGCAACGCACTCAGGGTAGCGCTTGGCGGGCCTCCACGCGGCCGTGCGCCTTGACACAGGGGGCGGGGCGCTTTCACCTCGTTGGCGTAGACGTCGGGGCTGTGTGGATGATGCGTATCGGCAGGGCGGCGACGCCCTCAGGAGGAGGCCAGGCGCTTATCGACATGGGCGCCCGTTTCACGCCGGCCCTGCGGGCTTTCTTCTCGCGCAGGGCCCCGATGAACGATGTCGAAGACCTCGTTCAGGAAGTCTTGCTCCGCATCCACAAGCGCCAGCCCGAAGCGGTGGTGAACAATGTCGAGGGCTATCTCTTCGAGGTGGCGGCCAATGTTCTGATCGACAAGGGACGCGCCGACCGCACCCGCTGCCGGTCGGCGCACTGCGAATTTCAAGAAATTCATCATCCCGTTGATGAAATGTCTCCCGAGCGCGTCTTACAGGCTCGGGAACAGATGGCGCGAGCGCTGGCGGCTCTGAACGAGCTTCCGGAGCGGACCCGGCGGGTTTTCGTCCTCGTGCGCTTCGAGGAGATGAGCTACAAGCTCGTCGCCCAGCGCCTGGGCGTCTCCGTTAGCGCTGTCGAGAAACATGTGATGAAGGCGCTGCGTCTTTTGGGCGAGCGTCTGCGGGACCAGGATGACCTCGACCACGCCGGTCAACGACAGACACGACGACCCTGACAGCGCCGCGGCGACCTGGTTCGCGCGACTGCAGGGCGACGCCGTTTTGGTGGAGGACCGCCGGGCCTTCGAGCGCTGGCTGGCCGCCGATCCGCGCAACACGACCGCCTGGGCGCGATGCCAGGATGTCTGGAGCGGCCTGAGCCTGCTGGACGCCGATCCCGCCCTGGCCGCCCTGCGGGCCGACGCCCTGGCGGCGGGAGAGGCTCCCTCTCAAGGTTTCAGCCGTCGCGGACTGCTGACCGCCGCGGGCCTAGTCGCCATGGTCGGCGGCGGCGCGGCCGTCGGTTGGCGCGTGCTCGGCAAGAGGGCGGCGCCAGCCGCCGGACCTTCCGCCGCCCCGACGTTCACGACGGCGGTGGGAGAGCTGTCCACCTTCCATCTGGCCGACGGTTCGATGGTCACCCTCAGCACCGACTCCGCGGTCAGGGTCGATCCCTGGGGTCGCGAACGGCGGCTGACCCTGGTGCGCGGCCAGGCCTTCTTCAAGGTGGCCAAGGACGTCGCACGACCCTTCGTGGTCGCGGTGGGCGACAAGCAGGTCACGGCGGTGGGCACGGCCTTCGACGTTCGCCTGGATCCGGGCAAGCTGTCGGTGACCCTGCTCGAGGGCCGCGTGCGCATCGCCGGTCCGTCGCCGCGAGGAGACCGCATGGTCGAGATGTCGGCGGGGTCCAGGTTCGTCGCGGCTGACGCCGCCGACTGGACCATCGCGGCCATCGACACGGTCAAGGAAGCCAGCTGGCTGCAAGGCCGGCTGGTGTTCGACGGCGAACCACTGTCGGCCGTGGTCGATGAAATGAACCGGTTCTCGACGCGCAAGCTGCGGGTCGCCGATCCCGTGGTCGCCGCCACGCCGGTCAGCGGCGTGTTCAAGACCGGGCAGGTCGATGCTTTCGTGGCCGCCATCCGCAGCTATGGCCTGGCGGATATCGGCCGCGCCGACAGTGACGAGATCGTCCTGATCCGGCCTCGGGCCTAGCCCCGCCGCACGCGCATGAAAAAGGGCGGATGTCTCGCGACGCCCGCCCTTTTGCCGTCATGGGCCTGCTGGAGCGCCTAGCGCCCCGACACCGCCGGACCGTAGTAGAGGCCGTTGAACAGCAGCTTGAACGTGCCGGCGGTCTGGGCGCGCTGGGTGACCACGGGCCCCATCAGCATGACCCGTCCCTTGCCGACCTTGGCGTCGACGACGCTGGCCGTGCCGTCGAGGCGCTTTTCCCCCAGGGCCCAGCCGCTGCGCAGCAGATCATCGCCGCCGAACCAGGCCACCCGCTTGACGTCGGCGGTGTCCTGTAAGGCGAACGAGGGGTTGTTGTCGTAATAGACGTCGACCGCGTCGCTCAGGCCGTAGGCCAGCGGCTGGCTCGGATCGACCTTGGCGCGCAGGATCGAGCCGGGGATGTAGAAGTCCCGGGTCGCGGCCATGGTCGGCTTGCCGTCCTTGTCGTCGATCAGCACGTTGCGCACCGGCAGTCCCAGCAACGCGCCAATGGCGCTGGAGCCGCCCACCGCGATCACCGACCCGCCGTCGCGCACGAAGCGGTCGAGTTGGGGGACGGTCTTGTCTGGGGTGATCGCGCCCAGCCACGAACGATAGTCGCTGGGGATCGTGGTCGCGTCCGGCTGCTTGGTTCGGAAGGCCGAGCGGACCCCGACGATGGGGGGCGAATAGGCCCCATCCGGCAACAGGATCACGTCGAAGTCCTTGGCCAGCTTGCCCGCGTCCAGGCGCTGCGGCCGCACGACCGTGTAGGGCATCTCGTATTTTTCGAACAGCCAGCGAGTCCAGCCGGTCGGCATCAGGCCGCCGTAGAGGTCGACCACGCCCACGCGCACGGACTTGAGCCGGATCGTCTCGCCGCTCGGCTTGGCGTCGACGCCGTAGGCGGTCAGGCCCAGATCCGTCGCGGCCTTGCGCACGATGGCGTCGACCTTGGCCGAAGCCGGGATCCACAGGGTCCCGGTCGCGAAGGTCCGGCCCTGGGCCGTGGTCGGCGACTTGAGCCAGAAGACCGGCGCGCCGGTCTTCACCAGGCGGTTGGTCAGGGTGAAGGCGTTGTTGGGCGCATGACTGACCAGCCAGCCGGCGCCGGCGTGACCGACGACCGCGCCGGGCGGCGTGGCGATTACGTCGGGCACGGTCTCGAAGGGGCCGTCGAAGCCTTCGGTCACCCGGTCGAAGCCGACGGCCATCTGCATGGCCGGCGTGTAGCCGGTGGCGTCATAGGGCGGCTTGGGCGGACCGCCCGGATATTCCAGGTCGTGCGGATGGTCCTGCGGCTCGAACATGTCCAGCACGTGCGGACGGTAGGCCTGGTCGGTCCTCACCACGAACGAGCCGGCGGGATAGGTCTTGTCGCTGACGTCGAACGCCTTGGTCGCCCGCTGGACCTCGACGCCGCTCTTGATCAGGGCGTTGAGGAAGTTGACCGCCGTGGGCAGGTCGGCCTGGTCGGCGGGGATGATGTAGCCGCGGGCGTCTCGGTAGGCCGGATCGTGCAGCACGGCGTCGTAGAGCTTGGGATCGACGCCCTGAGCGCCGTACGAGAAGGCGTCGACTTTCTCCTGAGAGCCCGCCGCGGCCTTCAGCGCCTCGATGCGTTTGGGGGTGATGGTCCAGCTGTCTGTCTGGCCCTTGGCGATCGAGTCCTGGCCCATGCGCCAGGCGTTGAACAGCAGGCGCTCCCTGTTGCTGACGGCGTAGTCGATGACCGCCCGGTCGAGGCTGAGGCTGTAGTCGATCGACTTCTTCAAATGCCAGACCTGCGGGCGCTCTGGCAGGGGAAGGTCATTGTGCGGCAACTGGCGGTCGGGGACCATGCCCAGCTTCATCGGCGTGGGATGGCCGATGATCTCGGTCAGCAGGCCGATCGCGTTGTGAAAGTAGGTGACCGTACGCTCCAGGCCGTTGGTCCAGGTGGAGTAGGGGGCTTCGCCGCGCATGGCAGAGCCGCCCTTGCCCTCGGCGATCAGCCGGCTGTGCATGATCGCCCCGACCTCGCTGAGCTGGCTCATGATCAGCGGATCGTAGTTGTAGTTGAAGGGGTCGCGGAACGGCGGCATCACCACCGTGGTGCCAGGGCTGTTGGGCTGGTGCTGGTTGTAGATGATCTGCGGGAACCAGTCGCGGAAGAAGACCCGGCTGAGGTTTTCGGTCTCCTTCTGGCTCATCATGTAGAAGTCGCGGTTGTTGTCATGGCCGACGTACTTGTTGTACAGGCGCGGCAGGCTGTCCCAGTTAGCCTCGCGCTTGGTCGGCTCGGGAATGCGCATGTACCAGTCGGAGACGAACTCCATGCCGTCGGGGTTGGCCTGGCCGATCAGGATGATGGCGCCGTCCAGGAACCGCTTGGTCTCGGCGTCGTCGTGGCTGGCCAGTTCGTAGGTGACCTGGGCCAGGTGCTGGGGCGGGACGATCTCGCTGGCGTGCAGGCCGCCGTCGATCCAGACGATCGCCTTGCCCTCCTGGGCCAAGGCGCGGGCCTGGACCTCGTCCACGCCTTTGGCTAGGGCCAGCTTGCGGGCGATCTGGCGATAGTGGTCCAGCTTGGCCAGGTTCTCCGGGCTGGAGACGGCCATCATGTACTGGGTGCGGCCTTCCTCGGTCTGGCCGATCGGGATCATCTTCAGACGGTCGGACTGTCCCGCCAGGGTTTTCCAATAGGCGACCAGCTGGGTGTAGTTGGCCAGGAAATAGTCCTCGCCGGCCTCGTGGCCCCAAGCCTGCTTGGGCGTGGTGATGGCGGCGTTGACGGCGGCCTTGGTCGTGGCGGACGCCGGCGCGCCACCGGTCTGGGCGAGCGTCGGTCCGGCGGCCTGCAGGGCGAGCGTGATGGCGACGGTCGCCAGTAGCGGTCTGCGCATGGTCGGTGAAACCCCTGGGATCCACCCCCACGGCGGTCCTCGTCCTTCAAGACGGAAGCTGGGAAACCTTCCTCACCGTCAAAAATGCAAAACGTTACTTTATTACAGAGATTTTTTTGACGCCTCGGCGGTGAGGGACGGGCGCGAGGTTGCGTCTCATTGGACAGTCGCCCGTCGGCGCCGTCCTTCGCTTACCCTGGGGAAACGTCCATAATGAAGCTTTCGACCTTGAAGCTCGTCCTGCTGTCGGCCGCCATGACGACCGCCTTCGCGGTTCCGGCCGGCGCCAAGCCGCTCACCGACGCCGATCGCGCCCAGATCCTCAAGGCCGTCGACGCCGACGCGCCGCAGATCTCGGACGCCGCGCTGAAGATCTGGGATTTCGCCGAGGTCGGCTACCAGGAGACCAAGAGCTCGGCTCTGCTGCAGGAGCAGCTCAAGGCCGGCGGCTTCGAGGTCCAGGCCGGTGTGGCCGGCATGCCGACCGCCTTCGTCGCCAGCTTCAAGAACGGGCCGGGCCCCGTCATCGCCATCCTCGCCGAGTTCGACGCCCTGCCGGGCCTGGCCCAGACCCATGACCCGGTGAAGACCGGCATCCCGGGCCAGGTCGCCGGCCACGGCTGCGGTCACAATCTGTTCGGCGCGGCTTCGGTCGGCGCGGCCGTCTCGCTGAAGGCATGGATGGTCAAGAACAACATCAAGGGCGAATTGCGCGTCTACGGCTCGCCGGCCGAGGAGGGTGGTTCGGGCAAGGTGTACCTAGTGCGCGCGGGCCTGTTCAAGGACGTCGACGCCACCCTGCACTGGCACCCCAACAACGCCAACACCGCCGTCCAGGGCGTGTCGATGGCCAATATCAGCGGCAAGTTCCGCTTCCACGGGATCTCGGCCCACGCCGCCGGCGCGCCCGAAAAGGGTCGTTCGGCCCTCGACGGCGTCGAGGTGATGGACGTGGCCACCAACTTCCTGCGCGAGCACACGCCCGACAAGACGCGGATCCACTACGTGATCACGGCCGGCGGCACGGCGCCCAACGTCGTGCCCAACTTCGCCGAGGTCTACTACTATGTCCGTCACCCCGATCCGGCGGTGGTCAAGGACGTCTGGGCTCGCGTCGAGAAGGCGGCTCAGGGCGCCGCGATGGCGACCGGCACCACGGTGGAGAGCGAGATCACCGGCGGGGTCTATGCCCTGCTGCCCAACGACACCCTGGGCAAGGTGATGGACGTCAACCTGCGCAAGGTGGGCGGCGTCACCTGGACGCCGGAAGAGATCGCCTTCGCCAAGAAGCTGCAGGAGTCCCTGCCGGGCGCGCCGTCGATCGACAGCGTCAAGACCGTCGAGCCCTACAAGGTCGAAATGGAAGGCGGCGGCGGGTCGACCGACGTGTCCGACATCAGCTGGGTGACGCCGACCGTGGGACTGGGCACGGCGACCTTCGTGCCGGGTTCGGCCGGACACAGCTGGCAGAACGTCGCGGCCGCCGGCTCGACGATCGGCGTCAAGGGCGCGGTCAACGCGGCCAAGACCCTGGCCCTGACCGGCGCGGACCTGTTCTCCAATCCCGAGACCATCAAGAAGGCCAAGGCCGAGCTGGACCAGCGTCGCGGCCCGACCTTCGCCTACAAGGCCATGCTGGGCGACCGCCCGCCGGCCCTCGACTACCGCAAGCCCAGCGCTGGCGGACACGAGTAGCGATCGAAGACCCCCTTTTGATCGTTAGCGGCCGGCGCTCCCGCCCCCGGTTTGGCGCCGGCCGCGCCCCCTTCATTGTTTTCCAACGCGGAGATCCCCCATGGCCCAGGCCATCATCGTTCCCCGGGACCGTTTCGAGATGCTGAAGGGCGCCTTGCCCGCCATCACCCGCGACCACCTGTTCAGCGTCTACGGCATCAGCGAGACCACCTGGGGCAAGCTGCGCAAGGGCGAGCCGATCAAGCTGAGCACCTGGGAGCGGATCCAGGCGCGCTACGAGCGCGTGTGCTCGACCCTGGCCCGGGCCGCCTGACGGCGTCCGCCCGCAGAAAGTTTCCATGAACAAACGTTTTGCCTATCTGATCATCGCCTCCATGGTCCTCGGGGTCGCCGTGGGCTGGGCCTGCAACCAG
>NZ_JBWKPX010000008.1:191065-201332 GCF_059418465.1 Caulobacter sp. GW821-FHT09A05 | reverse complement strand
CGGACGGACGGCGAGCTTCCAGCCGCCGCGATCAAACCTCATCAGTCGATCGTTCGTCCATCATACGAGGACGACGCGCCGCGTCGCCGCGGCGCGGCCGCCGGAGGCGGTCCTTGACACGGCCAGACGCCAGAGCTCCGATCCACCAAGGCTTTAAGGCGCGGCCCCATCCGGGGCGGATGCGGGCTTGCGCCAAGCGGATGTTTTGAGAGTCTGCGATGGGTGGAAATCAGACCGAAGCCCAATCTACGGGCCCGTGAGGCCTACGCCAACGCCAACGTAGGCGACCCGTCCCCCCACATCTTCCAGCGACACCTGCCATCGTTTGGATACGAACCAGCTACGGGTTCGGCGACCACCTGAATCACAATAGAGGAAATTCGTTGGCCCTCTAACGACTTGCTTTCCGTCGCTGTTCGCATAGTCCGCATAGCTCTCGTGAACCGCATGCGAGCACTTGAACCCACCGCGACGCATGGTCTGTTCCGCTTGCGCTATCGGCGTGCCAATAGGCACCTGAGCCACGACAGCTGCTTTGGTACTCAAGGCGTCTGCCTGCATCAGGCTCGAAACGTGCTCAATCATATTCGCAGCATGCGTTGGCGCGCGAAGGTCCGCAACGGCTCGAAATTCGTCATCAGCATCCTGCCGGCAAGCGGTCGTTCAGACCGCCGCCGCCAGCTCTTGTCGGTTCCGATAGGCGCAAGGCTCGGGACCACGGAGGAAAGTAGAGTAGCCGGGCCCGCCTCCCCTCACTCCGCGATCGACCGCACCACCCGGGCCGGGTTACCGGCGACCAGGGTGTCGGCCGGGACGTCGCGGGTGACCACCGCGCCGGCCGCGACGACCGAGTTCTCGCCGACGGTGACGCCGCCGAGGATCGTCGCCCCGGTCGCGATCCAGACGTTGCGCTCGATCACGATGGGCCGGACGACGACGCCGTCGCGCCGCCGGGACGGTTCGAGAGGGTGGCCCGAGGTGATCAGGCTGACGTTCGGCCCGATCATCACCTCGTCGCCGATGTCGATCCCGCCCAGGTCGTAGAAGGTGCAGTTCTGGTTGACGAAGACCTTGCGCCCGACCCGGATGTCGACCCCGCTCTCGGTGTAGAATGGCGGGATCAGCGCGAAGTCGGCGTCGACCGGCCGGCCGGTCAGCTCGCCGAACAGGACGCGGACCTGGTCGGCGTCGTCATAGGTCAGGCGGTTGAGCGCGGCGGTGAGCGCCATGGCCCGCCGGACGTTGGCGACCATGGCCGCGGAATCCGGCGTCCGCCTGGCGATGAACCGGGAGCGATCGTCATGGGCCATGCGGGGCTTCCTTCGGGCGCGGGGGAGGACAGGCGTGCCGGGATTCGGCGCTTACCGCCACGCAGGGGCCAGGGTGCAGGCGTCGCGAGCGCGCCGGCGGCCACGGCGAAAAAACCGCCGCCCGCTGTCGGCCTGGACCGTCGCGGGCCGTCCTCGGGTCAACAGCCACCGAAAGATCGAGCCTTCCCATGTCCTTCCAAGCCTATCTCGACACCATCCAGGCCAAGACCGGCCTCGACGCCCAGGCGGTGAAGGCCGCGGCCGACGCGGCCGGACTGTCCGACGGCGGCCGGCTCAAGCCGGACGTCAAGGCCGGCCAGGTCGTGGCCTGGGGCAAGGGCGCGCTGGGCCTGGGCCACGGCCACGCCATGGCGATCTACGCCCTGCTGTCGGGCAAGCGGAAGCCGGGCGACTGAGCGGCCGAGACGGCGCCTCAGTCCTCCGGATCGTAGGCCTGGTCGCCCTTGTCGATCATCAGGTCGGCGGCCACGAAGTCCAGGGCGTCCTCGGGATCCTCGAAGCACAGCTCCGACACCGTCTGGTCGCGGACCGAGATCCCGGCCTTGTGGGTGCTGTCCGGATCGCCGGTGACCAGCGGATGCCAGTCGGGCAGGGTCTTGCCCTCGTGCAGCCGGCGATAGGCGCAGGACGGCGGCATCCATTCCAGGGTCTCGATGTTGTGCGGCGTCAGCTTGATGCAGTCGGGCACGGTCTTGCGGCGGTTGGGATAGTCCTTGCAGGCGCAGCGGTGCTCGTCGAACAGCTGGCAATGCACCCGGGTGGGGATGATCTCGCCGGTGTCCTCGTCCTCGAAGCGGACCAGGCAGCAGAGGCCGCAGCCGTCGCAGAGACTCTCCCACTCGGGGACCGTCATCTGGTTTAGGGACTTCGTCTCCCAGAAAGGTTTGCGCGCCATCATCGCGGCGTCCTAAACCCAATTCGCCCCGAAACCAAACGGGGAGACCAAACGGGACCATGGGGCCGACTTGAACGACTGGACGCTGCCGCCCTATCGCTTCGACGACGAACCGACGCGCCCGAAGGCCCAGCGGCCGCCGGAATCCGGGGGCGCGCCGCCGCCGCCGCCCCCGCCTGGGCCGCCTCGCGGACCGCCGCCCGGGCCGCCGCCGGAGGAGCCCTTCCGCGCGGATTTGAAGCACGCCAGGGCCCAGGCCAGGGCGCGCAGGGCGCGGTGGATCTGGATCCCGCTGCTGGTGGTCCTGGTGCTGGGGCTGCTGAGCGCGGGGGCCGGGGCCGGCTATGTCTGGTGGACCTATCTGCGCGACACCCCGCCCCTGCCCTCGCGCGAGGCGCTGTTCGCGGTCAACCGCGCGCCGGGCATCCGGTTCGAGGACCGCAACGGCCAGGTGATCGCCACCCGCGGCCCGCGCTATGGCCAGCGCATCGGCCTGGCCGGCGTGCCCAACTATGTGCCGCTGGCCTTCCTGGCCGCCGAGGACAAGCGGTTCTACCAGCATGGGGCCATCGACCCCTACGGCATCGTCCGCGCCGCCTGGGTCAACCATCGGGCCGGCCGCACCGTGCAGGGCGGCTCGACCCTCTCCCAGCAACTGGCCAAGGGCCTGTTCCTGACGCCCGACCGCACGGTCAGGCGCAAGCTGCAGGAAATGCTGATGGCCTACCGGCTGGAACGGATCCTGACCAAGGACGAGGTGCTGGAACTCTATCTGAACCGGGTGTTCTTCGGGGCCAACACCTTCGGGGTGGACGGCGCCAGCCGCACCTATTTCGGCAAGTCGGCCAGCCAGCTGACCCTGTCGGAGGCCGCCCTGCTGGCCGGCCTGCCCAAGGCCCCCTCGCGCCTGGCCCTGACCCGCGACATGGGCGCCGCCCTGGCCCGCTCGCGCCTGGTGCTGGCCAACATGCGCAAGGAAGGCTGGATCACCGTCGAGCAGGAGCGCCGGGCCCTGGAGGACACGCCCAGGCTCTCGCCCCGGGCCGTGACCGACGAGGGCGACTACGGCTGGGTGCTGGACTACGCCACCGCCGAGGCCGTGCGCATCGCCGGCCAGAACGCCCCGGACCTGGTGGTCCGCCTGACCATCGACCCGCGCCTGCAGCACGTGGGCGCCGAGACCGTGCGCCAGGCCATCCAGGTCGGCGGCGACAGCGCCGGGGCCGGCCAGGCGGCCCTGCTGTCGCTGTCGGCCGACGGGGCCGTGCGGGCCATGGTGGGCGGGACCGACTATGTCGAGAGCCCGTTCAACCGCGCCGTCCAGGCCCGCCGCCAGCCGGGCTCGACCTTCAAGCCGTTCGTCTACGCCGCGGCCCTGGAGAAGGGCGTGCTGCCCAGCGACATCCGCGTCGACGGCCCGGTGCGGTTCGGCGCCTGGAAGCCGGAGAACTACGGCGGCGGCTATCGCGGCCCGATGACCGTGCAGGACGCCCTGGTCAATTCGATCAACACCATCGCCGTCAAGCTGGCCCAGGAGGCCGGCGGCCCGGCGATCGGCGACCTGGCCCGGCGGTTCGGGATCACCAGCCTGCCGTCCAACCCCGACCTGTCGGTGGCCCTGGGGGCCTACGAGGTGAACCTGCTGCAGCTGACCTCGGGCTTCCAGGTGTTCCAGCAGGGCGGCGTCCGCCTCGAGCCCTACGTGATCGACAGCATCGCCACCCAGGACGGCCAGCCGATCTTCGCCCACACGACGCCGCCCGTTCCGCCCAGCGTCTACGACGTCAGCAAGGCCAGCATGATGGTCAAGATGATGAAGAAGGTGGTCGAGGTCGGCACGGCCCGGCGGGCGGCGTTCGGCTGGCCGGCGGCGGGCAAGACGGGCACCAGCCAGAACTGGCGCGACGCCTGGTTCGTGGGCTTCACGCCCGACTACGTGACCGGGGTCTGGGTCGGCAACGACGACGACCGGCCGATGAACAAGGTGGTCGGGGGCGACATGCCAGCCAGCATCTGGCGGCGCTACATGCTGGCGGCCCACGAGGGCCTGGCGGTGCGCGACTTCCCCTGGCTGCTGGCCGACCCGGCGCCCCTGTCGACGCCCGATCCCCGCAACGGCTTCTACGAGACCCTGGCCGCCGAGTTCGCCCGCTCGGCCTCGGCGCTGGAACCGACCACCGCGCCCGAGATCCCGGCGTCCGGATCGGAGTCCTCGCCGGAACAGCTGCCCTACTAGGAGCGGATCGGCCCCCTACGGCTGTCATCCCGGAAGCCTCGCGGAGGCTGTCCGAGACCTGAAGGACACAGTCGCGCCATCGATCTGTATCGGCCCCCCGGGTCCGAGGGGCGTCAAAATTCCGTCGCGCCGCCACGACGGCGATCCCAGGAAAGCCGCCCGTCCCCGCGCCATCCCCGTTGGATCCCTGCGCTCCGGCAACGATCTCCAAGGCGTGCGAGAGCCCGTGAAACCAGCCCCTTTTTGCGGCGACGCACATCGATAATCAATCTCTGGATATCGACCTTCGATGAGCAATGTTACAATAATTACCGATATGTAAGAATTTAGTTTCAGATCATCAGCTCAAAAAACCGCGATACTTATAGTCAAGCTCGAAGATCTGTGTTTTCTCTACAGCACATTGCGCCGCTGACACCCAAAAGACCTATTCTCGCCGCATTCCGGTATCGGCCGTTGCTTGGATGTGACAGGTCCTAGACATATTCATTACATGTCGGCGTCGGCGATTGACGCCTGTCTTTGGCGGCTCCTATCCCAGCGGCAACCGGGGACGACGTCCTCCGGGAAACCTGAAGCTGACAGGGCGACGGAACGAGCAGCCGACACGGCCAGGCTCCGAGCGCCCGGAGGGACCGACATGACATTGCAGATCACCCGCGGGCGCCTGCTCGCGACGACGATGATGGCGGGGGTCGCCGCCTTCGCCGGCTTCGCCGCGAACGCCCAGACCGCGCCGGCCCCCGCCGCCCAGGCCGCGCCCGCCGACAACGAGGTCGAAGCCGTGGTCGTCACCGGCTCGCTGCTGCGCCGCACCGACACCGAGACGCCGTCGCCGGTCACCATCCAGACCAACGAGCAGCTGCAGGCCCGCGGCATCACCTCGGTCTCCGACGCCATCCGCACCCTGGCGGCCGACAACAGCGGCAGCATCCCGACCGCCTTCGGCGCCGGCTTCGCGGCCGGTTCGTCGGGCGTCGCCCTGCGCGGCCTGTCGGTCAACTCGACCCTGGTGCTGATCGACGGCCAGCGCACCGCCAACTACCCGCTGGCCGACGACGGCCAGAAGGGCTTCGTCGACCTGAACACCATTCCGTTCAACGCGGTCGAGCGGGTCGAAACCCTGAAGGACGGCGCCTCATCGCTGTACGGCGCCGACGCGATCGGCGGCGTGGTCAACGTGATCATGAAGTCGAACTTCCAGGGCGCCAGCGCCGACGCCTCGTACGGCGGGAGCCAGCACGGCGGCGGTACGCAGTACCGCTTCAACGCCGAGGTCGGCCATGGCGACCTCGACGCCGACAAGTACAACGCCTATGCCGACTTCGAATACCAGCGGGACGACCGGATCCGCATCGACCAGCGCGGCTTCCCGTACAACACCAACGACCTGTCCTCGATCGGCGGGCTGAACAACAACCCGCAGCCGGGCTTCCGCGCGGGCGACACCATCGGCCGCGGCATCGTCGGCGGCGCCATCGATCCGGTTACCCACAAGGCCGTCGCCCTGCCGGGCGCCGTCAGCAACCCGCTGCGCGCCTGCACGACCGCCGCGCCGCTGACCACGGACGCGGACGGCAACAACTATTGCGCCGGCAACATCGCCGACATCGGCGACGTCCAGCCCAAGCAGACGCGCATCGGCGGCTACACCCGCTTCACGATCAAGCCGAACGACCACTTCCAGGCGTATGTCAGCGGCAGCTTCTTCCAGAACAAGGTCAGCGTCACCAACGGCCCGGCCCAGATCGTCACCGGCTCGCCGCACAACACCGTCGGCATCGCCCTGCCGCAGTTCCTGCCCAGCGGCCAGCTCAACCCGGCCAACCCGTTCTCGGGCGCGGATCCGACCTATACCGGCCAGACCGGCTCGGCGATCATCAACTACGCGTTCGGCGACATCCCCAGCTCCAATAGCTACACCAACGACGTCTTCCGCTTCGCCGGCGGCGTGAAGGGCGACGCGTTCGGCTGGGACTACTCCAGCACCCTGGTCGTCGCCCACTCGTCGCTGGACACCGTCCAGCGGGGCTTCATCAGCTACACCGCCCTGATCGACGCCGTCACCAACGGCACCTACAACTTCGCCAACCCGTCGGCCAACACCCAGGCCATCCGCGACAAGCTGGCGCCGACCACGCGCAAGACGTCGACGACGGACATGGACTCGATCGACTTCAACGCCACCCGCGAACTGTGGATGCTGCCGGGCGGTCCGGTCGGCGTCGCCCTGGGCGGCCAGTTCCGCTACGAGGCCACCGACGACCCGAACATCAACCCGTTCGGCGACACCCAGGGCCTGGGCTCGGCCCAGACCCGCGGCAACCGCACCGTGGCCTCGGCCTTCGGCGAAATCGGCCTGCCGGTGCTCGAGAACCTCGAGTTCAACGTCTCGGGTCGCTACGACCACTATTCGGACGTGGGCGGCAACTTCTCGCCGAAGTTCGCGGCCAAGTGGACCCCGATCCGGCAGGTCGCCCTGCGGGCCACCTACTCCAAGGGCTTCCGCGCCCCGAGCTTCTCGGAAAGCGGCGACTCGGCCTCGATCGGCTTCACCAACTCGCAGGCCCTGCCGGCCAGCTTCATCGCCCAGCACCCGGGCTCGTTCCCGAACGGCGGCAACGCCTACACCCAGACCTATGCGTTCCAGCTGAACACCACGGCCAATCCGGACATCAAGCCGGAGAAGTCGGAAAGCTACACGCTGGGCGGCGTCTGGGCCCCCAACCGCCACTTCAGCACGTCGCTCGACTACTACCACATCAAGAAGACCGACGTGATCTCGGCCCTGACCTCGGGCCCGGCCCTGGCGGCCTACTACGCCGGCCAGCCGATCCCGGCCGGCTACACCATCGTGGCCGACGCCCCGGACCCGGCGTTCCCCAACGCCCTGCCCCGCGTGCTGTCGGTCGGCTCGCCCTACGTCAACGCCAACTCGCTGGTCACCAGCGGACTGGACTGGAACGTCCGGACCGACTTCGACCTGCCGTTCGGCGGCATCCGCTGGACGAGCGAACTCGATGCGACCGTGATCTTCAACTACGACTTCACGATCGACGGCGTCACCAGCAACTACGTCGGCAAGCAGAGCCCCTACGCCCTGTCGTCGGGCGCCGGCACGCCGAAGTATCGCGCCGTGTGGACCAACAGCTTCGCTCAAGGTCCGTGGCGCCTGACCGGCGCGGTGAACTATGTCAGCGGTCAGCGCTCGATCGACGCCGACTCCGGTCCGGCCTGCCTCTATGACGGCGGCGACGACATCGACACCAAGTTCTGCCACAGCAAGCGCTTCATCGACCTGGACCTGACCGGTTCGTACGACATCAACGAAAAGGTCCAGATCCAGGCGGCCGTCCTCAACGCGACGGACGCGGGTCCGCAGTTCAACCCGGCCAACTACGCCGCGGTGAACTACAACCCGACCTTCTCGCAAGCCGGCGCCATCGGCCGGTTCTTCCGGATCGGCGTGAAGATGAAGTACTAGGATCTCGCGTACGGGATCACCCAGTTCCGATCCCGATGAGATGGAAGGGGCCGCCCGCCAGTGCGGCCCCTTTTTTCATGGGCTGGGGCGGAGATTGAGTTGGGGACACGCACTCACATCCAGATCCCTGCGAACAAGTCGAGACCTTGCCGTGAGTGTGCGTCCCCGGCTTCCGGCCGCGCCTTGCCCCCTTACCGCCCTTTAACTAGGCCCGGTCTAGCCTGCCGCCTCGATCACCTCGGGGCCCGCCGTGACGTTCACCACCCGCGCCGTTGCAGGCCTGAAGGCCGCGTTCGGGCCCTCGCCGCCCGACGCCGCGCCGCGCGCCGTGGGTCCCGATTTCCTGCGGGCCTGCGCCATCCTGCTGGTGCTGCTGCAGCACCTGCCCAAGGCCGCCGCCGCCGAGTGGCTGATCCTGATCAAGCCCTATGGCTGGCTGGGGGTCGACGTGTTCTTCGTGCTCAGCGGCTACCTGATCGGCGGCCAGCTGATGCGGCCGATCGCCCGCGGCGAGACCCCCGACCTGCGGCGCTTCTGGGCCAGCCGCGCCTTTCGCATCCTGCCGGCCTACCTGGTGATCCTGGCGCTCTATAACCTGCTGCCGGGCTTCACCGACGGCGAGGGCATCCAGCCGCTGTGGCGGTTCCTGACCTTCACCATGAACCTGGGCCTGGACTACACCCGGACCGGCAATTTCAGCTCGGCCTGGTCGCTGTGCGTCGAGGAGTGGTTCTACCTGACCCTGCCGCTGCTGGTCCTGGCCCTGCGCCTGCCGATCTTCCGCACGGGAGCCCTGCGCGGGGCGGGGCCGTGGCCCGGCGTCGTCCTGGCGGTGGCCCTGGTCCTGGGCGGCATGGGCCTGCGGTACTGGCTGTGGCGCGACCTGTCGACGATCGCCGACCCGCCGGACGGCCTCTACCAGAGGGTCGTCTACTATCCCACCTGGTGCCGGCTGGACGGCCTGCTGATGGGCGTGGCGCTGGCGGCCCTGCGCACCTTCCGCCCCGCCCTGTGGGCCAGGCTCTGCCCGGCCTGGCTGGCCGCGCCGGCGGCCGTGGCGATCTGGGTCGTGGCGATCTGGCTGATCGGCGACAACGGCCTGATCCTGACGCTGACGGGAGCGACCGTGGTCTATCCGCTGTACGCCCTGGGCTGCGCCCTGATGCTGTCGGCCCTGCTGGACATCGAACCCTGGCTGGCCGGCCAGCGCCCGCGCGGCCTGGCCGCGCTGGCGGCCCTGGCCTACAGCCTCTATCTCGTCCACAAGCCGGTCTACCACGCCATGCACGACTGGCTGGGAGGCGAGATCCTGCGTGGCTGGACGGGCCTGGCGCTGTACCTGCTGCCGGTGTTCGCGGCGGCGATCGTGCTGCACCTGTTGGTCGAGCGGCCGTTCCTGAGGCTGCGGGATAGGGTGATGGCGCGGAAGGTCGAAGCCGAGGAGCCTGTCAGGCTGGCGGCCTGAACCGGCCAGACCCGGCTTAAACGCGGTAGCGCTTGCTGATCCGGAAATTGGCCAGCATCACCACCCCGGCAATCAGGGGTGGGACGGCCACAAGCAGCCAGCCGCCGACGCCGATCTCGGCCGGCGAGCCGCTAGAGCCTAGGCTGGTCATGAGGAGGAACCAGGCCAAGCTGGCGACCGCCCAGCAGGCGAAGGCGCGGCCCCAGCCTTCCAGCCGCCAGAGAGCCAGGAACAAGCCGCCGCCCGTGGCCAGGAGCAGGGCCGTCAGGCTGACGCGCGCCCACAAGCCGATCCCCTCTGCGACCACGCCGACCAAACCCCACAAAAGGACGCCGGTCAGCGCGAAGACCAGGCAGACCCCGGCCCCGCGCACGATCGGCGAAGCGGCCATGCGGGCGCGCCAGGCGGACGGCAGGCGGTCCCACGCCACGTTGGCGGCGATCACCGCCAACACGAACGCTCCGCCGATCAGCAAGATCGAGCGCTCCTCGCCGCCCTCGGCGGCCCGACTACAGATCGTTTCGGCGGCGAGCCAGAAGAACGCGCCATACAGAAAGACGGCCAGGATCCGCCCCGGCCTGGACTTGGCGAGCCAGGAGCCAAACGCCAGTTGCAGCACCATGATCAGCCAGAAGGCGTCGCGCGCAGAAGCCGCGATCGAAGGCCACAGTCGCCCGTCGGCCAGCCAGAGTAAGCCGGCCACGACCACGGTGGCGGCCAGATGAAGCCGGAAAGGCTTGGCGATCGGTTCTGCGTCGTCCGTCATGCGCGCCAAGGTAGCACGAGCTTGGCCATGCGGAACCCTCTCCCGTAGGGGAAAGGGAGGGGCCCGCGCGAAGCGTGGGAGGTTGGGGGG